>NZ_VPCG01000013.1:0-80068 GCF_013418355.1 Acinetobacter sp. YH12151
AAGAACGGACTGATCGCTATAAGTCGGAACTGACCGACTCAGGCTCTAGTTACACGTTTGGCAACAAGACATTAACAGAGTGCGAATTAGTCCTTGACTATGTTTGACTACATTTTAAGGAACAGGTTTTAAAAGTGGAACAATTGCTTAATATCATGCGTGAATTACGTGAAAAATGTCCATGGGATCAGCAGCAGACTCCCGAATCTCTGACCCAATATGCGATTGAAGAAGCTTATGAAGTAGAAGCTGCGGTACGTTCTGGAAATGTTGACGAGATTCGCGATGAACTGGGCGATCTGCTGTTACAGGTGGTGTTCCAGTCGCAAATGTACAGCGAGCAGGGCGCTTTTGATTTTCAGGATGTGGTGCAGGCCATTAGCGACAAGCTTATCCGCCGTCATCCGCATGTATTTCAGGCTGAACAGTTTGTAAAATTGAGCCCGGAAGATGTCTCTCAGCTCTGGCAAGAAATTAAACAGCAAGAAAAGCAGGGCAAGCCACGTTCCCGTTTAGATGAAATCAAGCATGCACCGGCCTTGGTACAGGCAGATGAAATCCAGAAAAATGTCGCAAAAATCGGCTTTGATTTTCCCGATGTCACTGGGGCATATGACAAAGTAGAAGAAGAGCTGGCCGAGTTAAAAGAAGCTTTGGCAAGCCAGAATTCCGATGAAATACAGGAAGAATTTGGTGACTGCTTATTTTCTCTGGTCAATGTTGGCCGTAAACTTGGAATCTCGAGTGAAATGGCATTATTAGGCACGATCCATAAGTTTCGTACTCGATTTGCCTTGATGGAACATCAGGCGGAAAAACAACAACTCAATATAGACCGCTTGTCACTGGCTGAATTGGATCAGCTCTGGGAACAGGCCAAATTAGAATTAAAACAAAGAGCGGCGCATGAACAAACAACAACATCGAACAAGTCCGGCGTGGATTAATCTTCTTCTGGGTTTATGGCTAGGCTATATTGCTATTGGAACTGCACATGCAACTGCGACCGATTATATGGAATGGAAGACCAGACAACAGCAACATGATGCGCGGCTCAAACAACAGAATGCATCGACTAAAGCAGATCACTATCTGGCAAAACCGGCACTTTCGGTACAAGCGACAGGTGATAGAATTAGTTTAAATAGTGCAAATATTGAACAATTGCAACAGTTGCATGGCGTGGGACAAAAGAAAGCCCAAGCCATTGTTGAGTATCGGCAGAAAAATGGGAAATTTAAAAGCATTGAAGATATTCAGCTGGTCAAAGGCATTGGGCCGGCATTATTTGCCAAAAACAAGGCCAGACTCGCGTTGTGAATAGACGGAATTGATGCTGAATACAGAATCAATCTGAGCTGCAGGATTGACATAATCAAATTGCCCTTTAGTCGTGTAAGCGATATGATTAGCGTCATCTTAGAATTTTACGTTCAGACGTAGGAGACAGCGTCTTTTGCAAACTTTGCGCGCGTCAAAATGTGGTTTATCAACCGCTCAATTACCTTCTTATATTCTCGATGTGATTGATGCCTTAAACAAGGCAGGCTATGAAGCTTATATCGTGGGTGGTGGTGTTCGAGATCTGATGTTAGGTTTGAATCCTAAAGATTTCGATGCAGTTACCAATGCAACCCCGGCTCAGGTCAAGGAAGTATTCGGACGACGTTGTCGAATTATCGGACGGCGTTTTGAACTGGCGCATGTCTATTCAGGGCGGGAACTGGTTGAAGTGGCCACTTTCCGGGCACCTCCAAAAAAAGCAGTCACCTCGGCCGCGGGGATGATTCTGCGTGATAATAACTGGGGCAGCATCGAGCAGGATTTTGCCCGTCGCGACTTCTCGATCAATGCAATGTATTACCAGCCGCGTAAAGCGATTGTGCTGGATTTCTGCAATGCTGTAGATGATATTCACAGCAAAACTTTACGTTTGCTCGGTGATCCGGCCTTAAGATTTGAAGAAGATCCGGTGCGGATGTTACGTACTTTACGTTTTGCTGCCAAGCTGAATTTCAGTATTGATGAAGCCATTCTGGATATTTTCACGCCGGAAATGACCCAGCTGCTGCGTGATGTCTCTCCGCATCGACTCTATGATGAATCACAAAAGTTATTCACCATGGGGCATCTGAATCGTGTGTTGCCCATGCTGATTGACTTCGGAATCTGGCATCAGCTGTTCGCCGATATCAAAGCTGAAATCACGCCGTTTATGGAGCGTGCTGCGAAAAATACCGATCAGCGTATTTCGATTGGCAAGACCATCAACCCGGCATTTTTCTACGCGGTACTATTATGGCAGCCATTCCTCGAGCGTTGTGAGTTTTATCTGAATAAAGGCGTGGTCGCAGCAGAAGCACGTGCCCAAGCGGGTCTGGATGTTTTGAAACGTCAGGCAACCCGGACCATTATTCCTCGCTTCGCCGAGACTTTCATTCGTGAAGTCTGGGAAATGCAGACCCGTTTACTGAATCCAAAACCGCAACAAATTGAGGCCTTGTCTAGTCATGCGCGTTTCCGTGCCGGATTTGACTTTTTGCTGTTGCGCGAAAAATCAGGCGATGCAGTGGCGCAAGGCATGGGCAGCTGGTGGGATGCTTATCAGCAAATGAGTGGTGACGAGAAAGAACGGGCGATTAGCCAGTACAACCGTCAACGTGCCAAGAGCCGTCGTAAGGCCACTCAAGAAGAACATCTGGAACAGAAACTGACGGCACAACAGGATCTTGCCGAGATTGAGCCTTTAGTCAATGAACCTGAACCACGTAACCGCCGGGTGCGTAAAGCCAAGTTTGAAGACAAGGCGAAAACCCTGTCACATGTGGCAGCCAGTGCCAGTGGTGAAATTGGCGCAGATCATCCGATTATGAAACGTAAGCGGGTGCAACGTGATTTAAGCCAGGTGGTGTTTGGGCCAACACAATGATCGTGACGTATATTGGCCTGGGTAGTAACTTGGGCGATTCACGCCAGATTTTGGCAGAAGCTGTACAGAAACTGGCGACATTGGGTCAGGTAAAAACCTCGCATCTGTATCAAAGTCCACCGATGGGGCCACAGGATCAGCCAAATTATCTGAATGCTGTGGTGCAGTTGAATACTAATCTGGCAGCTTTAAGCTTGCTGGATTATTTGCAAGCCTTCGAGCAGGAAGCCGGTCGGGTACGTTTGCGTCATTGGGGCGAGCGTACGCTGGATCTGGACTTGCTGATCTACGGAGATGAACAGATACAAAATCAACGCCTGACTGTACCGCATGTCGGTGTGTTAGAGCGTGATTTTGTACTCATTCCGTTGCTGGACATTGATGCTGAAATACAGGTTCATGCTACATCCTTAAAAGACCTGGACATCGTCAAGCAATCGACCTTAACGGTACTCGATGACACAAACTGGGCAAATATTTAATTTTTGAGTTATGGGTATGTTCGCGAGAACTTCAATCATAGAGGAACATCTTCATGGTCAGTCTGAGTGACTTAAGACGCTTCAAAGCAGATGGACGCAAATTTTCATGTCTGACTTGCTATGATGCCAGCATGGCCAAAGCCATGGAAATTGCAGAAGTAGACAGTATTCTGATTGGCGACTCTTTGGGAATGTCAATTCAGGGCCGCGATTCGACTTTACCAGTGACTGTTGCAGATATGGCCTATCATACCGCTGCGGTACGCCGTGGTAACCAGCATGCCTTTATCATGACTGACTTGCCGTTTATGAGTTATGCCACCTTAAATGATGCCTTGCAAAGTTCCAAAACCGTGATGCAGGCCGGCGCACAAATGGTGAAAATGGAAGGCGGTGCATGGCTGGCAGAAACCGTACAGGTGCTGACCCGTAACGGTATTCCAGTCTGTGTGCACTTGGGATTAACGCCGCAATCGGTACATGTCTTTGGCGGTTATAAGCTGCAAGCCCGTACCCGTGCAGCAGCGGATCAACTGATTGCAGACTGTAAAGCAGTGGTTGATGCAGGTGCTGCACTATTGCTACTTGAATGCGTACCGGCACAATTGGGTCAGGAAATCACAGAACTGTTTCCACAAATTCCGGTGATTGGCATTGGCGCAGGCGCAGCCACTGATGGTCAGGTCTTGGTAGTACAAGACATGCTGGGTTTAACCTTTGGCCATACTGCAAAATTTGTCCGTAATTTTATGCAGGAACAATCGGGTGCTACTGCCATTCTGGATGCTTTTAAAGCTTATCATGCTGCAGTTTTAGATGGATCTTTCCCGGCACCAGCACAAACTTTTCAGGTTGAATTGTAAGATGAAAACAGAAACCACCATTCAGGGACTCGCGGCCTCACTTAATCCGGCACGTGCCAACCGCAAGATTATTGGTTTTGTACCCACTATGGGCAATCTGCATCAGGGGCATTTAAATCTGGTACGTGAAGCGCGTAAGCTGTGTGATGTGGTGGTGGTCAGTATCTTTGTCAATCCGATCCAGTTTGGACCCAATGAAGATTTTGATAACTACCCGCGTACGCTGGAGCAGGACCAGCAGCTTTTGGCAGACGTCGGTTGTGATATCGTCTTCGCGCCAACGGTTGAGCAAATGTATGGCAAAAAACCGCGTCTGACCAATATCAGTATCTCTGACATTACTGATGACTTGTGTGGTTTGCAGCGCCCCGGCCATTTTGATGGTGTAGCGGTGGTGGTGACCAAATTGTTTAACATTGTTCAGCCAAACTATGCTTTCTTTGGGCAAAAAGATTATCAGCAGTTGGCAGTGATTCGCCAGTTTGTACAAGACCTGAATATTCCATTAGAAGTGATTGGCGTGCCAATTGCCCGTGCAGAAGATGGTTTAGCCTTAAGTTCTCGAAATGGTTACCTAAGCCAAGAGCATCGTGCAATCGCACCGGTCATTTATCAAAGCTTACAAAAGGCTGAACAGCAGCTCCATGCTGCGATTGAACTGGATACGGTATTGGCCGAGCTTCGCCAGACTTTAACAGATGTCGGGTTTGTCGTAGACTATGTTGAAGCACGAACGCCAGAATTAAAAAAAATTCATACGTTTAATCAAGATGTTGTGTTATTTGTAGCTGCAAAGATAGGTAATACACGTCTGATCGATAACCTGCAGGTCAAATACACTGCCGGATAGGATGAAAGGGTAGCATGTATGAAGCGCATTTTAATTGTCACGGGACAATCTGGTTCAGGTAAATCATCTGCATTGCAGGTGCTTGAGGATCTGGGTTATTACTGTATTGATAATCTGCCTTTGGCATTGCTTCCCGAAATCGTGGCGAAACTGCACAGTGAGAACAATCTGGAACAGTTGGCTTTGGGGGTCGATGTACGCAGTACCCGTGCCGATTTGCAAGAATTTGATCATGTGTTCGAGCAGCTACAACAGCATGGCTCGGTTGATATTATCTATCTGACCACGCAGGATCAGGAACTGATTGCGCGCTTTAGTGCCTCGCGTCGGCCGCATCCTCTAGCTTCGCGCTTTAAGAGTCTGAACGAGTGCATTCAGGAAGAAAAAATCCTGCTAATGCCCATCCAGCTGCGTTCTACCGTGCACATCGATACTACAGATAAAAGCGTGCATGACCTGAAACATACCTTATTGACCAAGTTGGGACAGACCGATAACCTGATCCTAATTTTGCAGTCTTTTGGTTATAAGCATGGCATTCCACTGGATGCCGATTATGTCTTTGATGTCCGGCATTTGCCGAATCCGCATTGGGAACTGGAATTACGCAAATTTTCAGGACTCGATCAACCGGTGCAGGAGTTTTTGCAAAAGAGCGATCAGGTCGAGGATATGTTTAATGATATTTATCATTTTCTGGACAAATGGTTGCCAACCTTTTCTGAAGGGCATCGTCATTATATGACTGTGTCAATTGGCTGTACCGGTGGCCAGCATCGTTCTGTTTACATTGTGGATAGACTAAAAAAAGCCCTTGAGGCAAAATGGTCTATTCAAGTCCTCCATCGAGAAATGAAGCACTGGTCATGATTGATACCACTGTTGACGTAATTAATAAACTGGGTTTACATGCACGCGCATCTGGTAAACTTATAGAAGTGACTACCAAATTTCGTTCCAGTATCCAGATTGGAAAAACGGACAAACTGGTAGATGCAAAAAATATCATGTCCTTGCTGATGCTCGGTGCGGGCAAAGGAACAACTTTACGCTTGGTGATTGAAGGAGCGGATGAGGACAAAGCCTTATCTGAAATTCAGGCACTATTTGCAGCAAAATTTTATGAGGCAGATTAATCGTGGCACGTCGACCGAACAGTTTAACTGAAGAAGATTTTGATTCTTTAGAGGGACGCGCAAGTAAAACCGAACAGAAAAAAGCAGTCCAGCGTATGGCGGCTTTGGGTGCACAGCTGGCTGAGTTGAGTGCTAAACAAATTAAAAACTTGCCTGTTGAAGAGCGTTTGATTGAAGCATTGCTCGATGTACAGGAATTTACCTCACATGAAGCACGTCGCCGTCAATTTTCACGTATTGGTAAATTACTGCGCAATGAAAATGAAACGGTGATTTTATCTTATTTAACACCAAAACAAGGTCTTAAAAAGACAGCCCAATTACAGCGTTGGGTCGATCGAATTGTCAAAGATGGTGACCCGGCCATTAATGAATTTACCAAAACCTATAATGCCACAGAACGTCATACCTTGCGTCAGCATTATCTTCGCGTACATCGTGATTTAAAGAATCAAGCACCTGAAGCAGAGGTCAATGCGTCTAAGTTAAAGTTATTTAACTATGTACAGCAAGTGGCGTTAATTTCAGACAAATAATTCTTCGTTAAAAAAAGCGGTCTTTTTAGGCTAATGCCAAGTCAGTTAAGGAATTGACTGGCATTTTCTTTTTCAAATTCATGATTATATCTGATAGATAGAAAAGTCATCCGCAACTGTTTGAGGCATGAGGTGTATTGCACCGCAAGATGCCTTCCTTGCGAAGCTTCGCTTCTCATTTGGGCGAAACCAAAGTAACAAATTATTTTTAAGTATTTGATTTATAAATTTAAGACTCCGTCGTGAACGACTAAAAAGTTAAAGAGTCTATTTCTAAACTCCTTAACTGATCAGCATTAGTCTTTTTAGGCCGCCTTTTTTGTCTTTACCTTAAGTGCACTGTTCCTTGTGTAAAAAATACCCTGAATTGGATTCATTCTTCCTCAGCATGAAATTTCCATTTTTAATGTAAGCTGGAGTGATAAAAAATCACAAAATTTTCGCAATTAATTTGTTAAAGACTGTAATTTCTTTACAATTCAAAGGCTATCTTTCAGACAGTTTTTTTGAGACTTTAAGTTGAGACTCAAGATAATTATTAAGTATTTTTTAAAAATAAAAAATGAATTCTGAACGTTATTAGAGAGTGAAGCCAATCTAATTTATTTTTTTAAACGAAATTTAAATTTATATAGTTGAAAAACCTTTAACTTTTATTTAAAAGGGGATAAAAATCGATGCTGAGTATTTTTTGGTCAAGAGTGTGTTAAAGTAAATACAAATAAACATGCTTCATTTTAGCTTAGATATTGAGTTTCAAATACTTAAGCAGACTTTTTTTGAAGATTAAATTTTCAAGTTATTCTTAATTAATTAAATATCAGTGCCTTGCGGTTATGAGTGTATTTGGATAGAAACAGATTAACAAATCCTTTAACCTATAGGTGAGTTTTCAGCGTTCAGTAAATATAGAATCTTTGTTATTGATTGTATAAATTTGGTCGGCAGTGTTTTCTATATTCCATACATATTCAGAGAGGCAGACATGGAACTAAAACTGCTAGAGGTCGGTCAGAATACGGAGCAATTAAGCTCGTGCCGTATATCTCTCATTTTAGGTGTCTATACCTCCAACAACCTATTAGACACCTTTTGTAAGATCGCCCGTAAAGTTTTAAACGTTAAAACCAGCATTATTAGCTTCCACATGGAACCGTATATCTGGTACAGCTGTCCGCGCGGTTTCCGGGCCTTGCATGCCCCGCAGGACGTGAATGTGCCTACGTATCTGCAACAGGCAGATGTCATCGATCAGACGCATCCTGCTTATACAGAATTGTCAAATTATGTGAAAGATTTCGGTGTAGCGCATCAGAGATTAGTCGCCTTTAATTTAAAATCAAGTAGCGGTGTGTCTTTTGGACAGGTCATTTTCTTTGATGATCAGACCGAACTGTTTGATCAGGACGATATTGCCACCATCAAACAATTTGCTGAAAGTTTAGTGATTCGAATCCAACTCAATGAAGAACATACTGAGCTGAAAGAGCTATACGAACAGCAATGTGTACAAAACTTTAGTACAACCAAATTTTTCCAGATCATCGCACATGATCTGCGTGCGCCATTTCATGGCCTGCTGGGCTTTTCCGAAGTTCTGGCGCAGGAACGTGATACCTTGGATGAGTCCAGTATTCAGAGTATCGCGGATTATTTATATGATAATGCACAATCGACTTATAACCTGCTGGAAAGCTTGCTGACCTGGGCCATGGCCGAGGGCGGACGCTTTGTATATCATCCGATTAATTATGAACTCAAGCAATCCAGTAAAATTGTCTGCAGTGTATTGCACAGTCTGGCGTTGAATAAAAAAATTGAATTAATCGACAATATTCCCGAAGACATTAAAGTCCATGCGGATATCAATATGATTACTTCAGTGTTGCAGAATCTGGTTTCCAATGCGCTGAAATTCACCCCGGTTAATCAAGGCGGTAAAGTCATTTTAGAGGCAGAAATGGACGGTGAGCAGGTTAAAATCACCATTCAGGATACCGGTCTGGGCATGACTGAAGAGCAGATACAGAATCTGTTCAAGCCGACGTTGATGGTGAGTGTCCGAGGTACCGCTGAAGAGAAAGGTGCTGGTTTAGGTTTGGTATTGTGCAAGCGCTTTATTGATCTGAATCATGGTCAAATCGCGGTGGATTCAAAAGAAGGTCGAGGTACGACCTTTACGGTGCGTTTGCCAATGGTCACCAATGATCATCAGGCACTGGTGCTTGAAGATCTGCATGCTGAGAAATCCTAAAAGATAATTTCAAACTAAAACACTCCCCCTGAGACAAAACTCCTGCTATAACTAAGCAGAACGTTTCGGGGGAAGAGTTGAGTGATGAATGCGACACAATTGCAAAAAACCTTAAGAGCAAGCCAATATGCTGAACAGGTATTGGCCAATCACCAGAGCCTCCTGGAACAGGATTATGCAATTGACCAGTTTCAGGCTGCACTCAGTCGGGAATATATTGATCAGCTGGTGCAGCACTGTATCCTGAATATTATAGACGAAGCCGCCTGGATGCGCGCCATGCGTATTCTGCGGGCCCGCCTGATGTTTCGCTGGATCTGGCAGGATGCCAATCAACTGACCGATGTGATTACCCTCACCCGAGAACTCTCCGATTTTGCCGATGCCTGTATTTGTGCAGCCAAAGATTTTGCCCGTATGCCGATTGCTGCCAAGTATGGCCAGCCGATTGCTTATAACGGTAAAGTTCAGGATCTTATTGTCATCGCTATGGGCAAACTCGGCGCGCAAGAACTTAATCTTTCCAGTGATATTGACCTGATTTTTGCCTTCGATGAACAGGGTGAAACCGATGGACGCAAATGTATCGATGTGCAGCAGTTTTGCATCCTGTGGGGACAAAAACTGATTCACCTGCTGGATCAGATTACGGCGGATGGTTTTGTGTTTCGGGTCGATATGCGTCTGCGTCCTTGGGGTGATGGTTCAGCCCTGGCCATTAGTCATGTGGCCTTAGAGAAATACTTAAGTCAGCATGGCCGGGAATGGGAGCGCTACGCTTGGATCAAGGCGCGTGTTGTCAATCCAAGTCCGGAAGGTGATGCTCTGCTTGACATGACCCGTCCTTTTGTCTTTCGTAAATACGTGGATTACAGTGCTTTTGAAGCCATGCGCGAAATGAAAACCATGATCGAGCGTGAAGTCCAGCGGCGTAATATTGAAGATGATATCAAGCTCGGTGCTGGCGGTATTCGCGAAGTTGAATTTATCGTGCAGGTCTTTCAGCTGATTTATGGTGGAGCCAAACTTGAATTGCAGGATCGCCAATGTCTGGTCAATCTGAACCATCTCGATGATGCTGAACTCTTGGATGAACAGGCAGTCCAAGATCTGGAAGATGCCTATCTGTTCCTGCGCCGGGTGGAACATGCGATTCAGGCCTTAAACGATCAACAAACCCAATCTTTACCGACTGAGCCTGATTTACGTCAGCGAATGGTGGAAACCTTAGGTTTTGCAGACTGGTCAGATTTTATGACTGTCCTGAACCAGAAGCGAGCCAAAGTCATTTATCAGTTTGAGCATCTGATTAAGGAAAATGAACCGGAAACCCAGGTCGAAAGTTTTGTCCAGCTGGAAAAGAAGCTCAACGATGTTCTGGATGATGCCGCCAAGAATCTGGTTCATGAATTCTGGCATGGTCATGCATTGAAAAAGTTGCCGGCCAAGGCGATTCAACGTTTAAAAACCTTTTGGCCTTATCTGATTGAAGCGATTCTGGAGTCTGCCAAGCCGCAAATGGCGTTGTTGCGTCTCATGCCCTTGGTTGAGTCGGTGATGCGCCGTACTGTCTATCTGGTCATGCTGATTGAAAGTAAAGGCGCACTGCAACGACTGGTCAAAATGGCCACGGTGAGTCCCTGGATTTGTGAAGAACTCTCGCAATATCCGGTATTGCTGGATGAGTTTCTGTCGATGGATTTTGAGTTGCCGAAACGACAGGATCTGGAAGATTCTTTACGCCAGCAATTACTCCGTATTGAGATTGATCAGGTTGAAGATCAGATGCGGGTATTGCGCCTGTTTAAAAAATCCAATGTCTTGGCCGTCGCAGCCAGTGATGTTCTGGCTGAAAGTCCTTTGATGAAAGTTTCTGATGCCTTAACCGATATTGCCGAAGTATCTGTCAATGCAGCTCTGCATTTGGCCTATCAGATGGTGGCCAAAAGGCATGGTTTTCCCCTCGATGCCGAAGGCAAGCGCTGTTCAATCGAGCATACTGCTTTTGCGGTCATTGGTTATGGCAAGGTTGGTGGCATTGAACTGGGTTATGGCTCGGACTTGGATTTAGTATTTATTCATTTTATGGGAGAACAGGCCGATACAGATGGACTCAAGCCGATTAGTGGTTTTGAGTTTGCCATGCGTGTAGCACAAAAATTCATGTCATTGATGACCACGCAAACCCTGGATGGGCGGGTCTATGAAGTCGATACCCGTTTACGTCCTTCAGGTGAAGCAGGACTCTTGGTCACCAGTCTGAAAGCCTTTGAACAATATCAGCTTAAGAGTGCCTGGTTATGGGAGCATCAAGCCTTGGTGCGCGCGCGTCCAATTGCGGGTGAGCTAAGCCTAAGACAAAAATTTGAAATCTTACGCCGTAATATTTTGATTCAGCCTCGTGATGAAAATTATGTGCGGGCAGAAGTGCTGAAAATGCGTCAGAAAATGAAGGATCATCTGGGCTCCTCCAAAGCGCAGAAAAAAGATGGAATTTTTCATTTAAAACAAGATACAGGTGGTATCGTAGACATCGAATTTATGGCACAGTATGCGGTGTTGGCCTGGAGTGGGACGAATAAAGATCTCGCCCATTTCTCCGACAATGTAAGAATTCTTGAGGATACCGCAAAATCAGGTTGCTTATCCAGCGACGATGCGACTGCTCTGATTCAAGCTTATCTCAGTGAACGCGCCGAGAGCCACCGCTTAGCCCTTGCAAATCAATCCATGCAAGTGTCTGCAAGCGACTGGCACGATACCCGAATGACCGTTTGCAAGTTATGGCAAAGACTAATTGATCCAAGTGCAAGCTTTGCGCTGGATAGTGAATAATTGTGAAAAATTGGAGTTTGTGGCATGAATTTGGCTGATCGTGATGGTTTTATTTGGCAAGATGGACAACTGGTTGACTGGCGTGAGGCGAAAACTCACGTATTAACCCATACTTTGCATTACAGCATGGGTGTGTTTGAAGGCGTCCGAGCTTATGAAACTCCGAATGGAACGGCTATTTTCCGTCTAAAAGAACATACCAAGCGTTTGTTGAATTCTGCAAAAATTTATCAAATGAAAGTTCCATTTGATCATGCAACATTAGAACAAGCGCAAATTGATGTGGTGCGTGAAAATAAACTGGCATCTTGCTATTTACGTCCAATCCTTTTTATTGGTTCTGAAAAACTGGGTATTGCTGCAACTGATAACACGATTCATGCTGTGGTTGCGGCATGGAGCTGGGGTGCTTACTTGGGTGAAGAAGCCATGGCGAAGGGTATTCGCGTGAAAACTTCATCATTTACCCACCATCATCCAAACGTGACCATGTGTAAAGCCAAAGCATCTGGGAACTACACGCTGTCGATTCTGGCGCATCAGGAAGTCGCGCATTCGGGTTATGATGAAGCCATGTTGCTCGATCCACAAGGCTATGTATGCCAGGGGTCAGGCGAAAACGTATTCCTGGTGACTGACGGTGTAATTCATACCCCTGATATTGCCGGTGGTGCGCTGGATGGTATTACCCGTCAAACCATTATTACCATTGCCAAAGACTTGGGTTATGACGTGGTTGAACGCCGTATTACCCGTGATGAATTCTATATTGCCGATGAAGCGTTCTTTACCGGTACTGCTGCGGAAGTGACACCAATCCGTGAATATGATGACCGTCAAATTGGTGAAGGTGTCCGTGGCCTAATCACGACGCAAATCCAAAAAGCTTATTTTGATGCAGTTCAGGGTAAAGATCCTAAATATGCACATTGGCTAACTTACGTGAAATAAGTAATAATTTACTGATTGAAAAAACCTCTCATTTGAGAGGTTTTTTTTAAGGGATATACTTATTCTTCCGAACTTATGTCATCATATTCGGTATCCAGAAGATTTTAAGATGAGCTTAGGCATACGCAATGAGTAACATCGTTATTTGTATGAAATGGGGAACCAAATACGGTTCTGAATATGTCAATCGTTTATACAACATGGTTAAACGACATACGACAGTCGATTTCAAAATGGTCTGTCTGACGGATCGTACGGAAGGAATTAATCCTGAAGTACAATGTTTCCCAATTCCACCTTTGGCATTGCCTGAAGGTGCGCCTGAACGTGGCTGGAATAAGCTGTCCACTTTTGAACCTGATCTGTATGGTTTAGAGGGCAATGCGCTATTTCTCGATCTTGACGTGGTGATTGTCGATAATATCGATGAGTTCTTTAGCTATCCGGGTGAGTTCCTGATTATCCATGACTGGAAACGTCCTTGGCGAATTACCGGTAATAGTTCGGTATATCGTTTTAAACTGGGTGCTTTCCCGGGGCTTTTGCCTTATTTCCGTGAAAACTTTGATGAAATCCGTAAAAAATTCCGTAATGAGCAAGCCTATTTGTCTTGGTATGTAGACCGTAAAGGTAAACAGACATACTGGCCAGAAAGCTGGTGCAAGAGCTATAAATATCATTGCCTGCAAAAAATCCCGATGGCTTACTTTAAGCCACCTGTGAAGCCTGAAGGTGCCAAAATCATTGTTTTTCATGGCGAGATTAATCCGCCAGATGCAGTGAATGGTGGGGGTGGAAAGTGGTACCGTTATGTGCTGCCATCGCAGTGGATTAAGGATGCTTGGCAGTAAGCTGGAATTTAAAATATGAAATTAGGTGTCTATTTAATTAATTTAGATTCAAGTACAGATCGTTTAGCCCAAGCTTCTGCTGAGTTAAAAAAACATAATATTAAATTTGAAAGAATTTCAGCTGTAGATGGTCGTAAGTTAGATGTTCAAACTTATGAGTCTTATAATAGCCAACAAGCCAATACGCTTATGGGGCGTGATTTATTAGGTGCTGAAATAGGATGTTACTTAAGTCACAAGCGATGTGTAGCCGAATTTTTAGCATCAGATTTTGACTTTATTATTGTTGTTGAAGATGACCTTGAGGTGATTTCTGATTTGGTCGCTACAGTTGAAAAAACTGTACAGTGGTTAGAGGAAAACCAAAAAGGTTGGTACTTAATCAATATTGGTAGTACTAAACGTAAATTGAGTAAAAAGTTGCGTCAGATTGATCAGCATCATCTTTTAAAAGCATATTATTTCCCTGTACTCACCTTAGGTCTAGTTTGGTCGCGTGAAGGTGCAGAAGCTTTTCAAAATGATCTAGCTCAGATTAATGCACCCATTGATGTCGCTCTTCAAAGTTGGTTAACACATTCAAGTCGAGGATTCTCTATTTATCCGCCATTGGTTCAACCGAATGGTGCTGAAAGCGATATTGATGCTGTAAAAGTTAATCCAACAGCCGCACGTCAGCGTGTGGGTAAACGTTGGCCACGTCAAAAAAGAATGTGGGGCAATAAGTTGAAAGCTCTAAAAAATAAAATCTGCTCGGCTTAAAGATTGAGTAAATAATGAAAGTTTTATTAATTAATTTAGATCAGTCTAAAGATCGTTTGGCGCAACAACAAGCTCAATTTAAAGACCTTGAATTGGAGTTTGAACGTTTATCAGCTGTATCAATTCATGATTTTTCAGAAGATGACTACAAACGTATGGCATTTGGTGGTCAGCGTCCAATGAAGCAATCAGAACTCGCATGTTTCTTAAGTCATAAAAAAGCATGGGATTATATTGTTGAACACAATGAACCCTGTGTTGTTTTAGAAGATGATGCGATTTTAGTTAAAGATTTTAAAAATATATTAAATGATTTAAAACAATTCACTGATATTGACTATGTAAATTTGGAAGTGCATGGTCGAAAAAAAACTATTTCAAAGAAATTGGCATATTCTTTAGCAGATAACCATTACAATCTTTTTGAAATTTACATTGATCGAAGTGGTACGGGCGGATATGTGCTATATCCAACTGGAGCTAGAATATTATTAGATTTTATGAGTAAAAGAGCTATTGGTTTATCTGATGAATTTATTCATAGTTGTTATGAGTTAAAAGCATATCAAATTGAGCCTGCTGCATTATTACAAAGTGATAAGTGCCCTGAATATTCCGTTCCATGTAAATATATACATGAATCTGTAATTGCACAGGTAAAGAATAAATTAAATTTTGATTTAACTGCGAGTGAAAAATCGGAGTTTAAAATGAGAAGAATAAAGACCCAAATTAATTTAGGTCTTCGTCAATTGAAATATTTAGGTATTAGTGTAAAAAGAGAGATTGTGGTAGATTCGTCACGGTTTTAATTAACCAAGCTTCCCCATTTTTATTTTTTAAATAAAGTTCTCCTAGAATTTTTTTAAGTATTGTTTTCGTTGGTTATAGGGTTATTAGGGAAAATAGTATTTTATATCTTATTGTATGTGGTTATTAAGAATGTTGACTCTCCAGGTTTTGGGATTTTCAAAATTAATATTATTAATAACTCTGTTAAATATATTTTTAAAGTAAATTTAAGTGGCTAAGGTTTTTTGTTATGTCTGTTAATTTTGTGAAAATCATTGAAGTAGCTCCTTGTATATTGCCCACCAACAGCATATTGAAAAGACAATCTCCAAGAAGTGATAGTTGTAAATCAAGTGATTATAATGAAAAATTTGATTTTTATACTTTAGCTTTTGATGTTTTTATGTCGGATGATAAGCTTGTTTTTTCAGGTCCTCCTTCATATGGATTAGAAAATTTATACAATAAAAAAAATTTCATTTTAGATGGGAGATGTACACAATCTGACCTACATATTACTATGCTTGATCGTACACAAAGAAATTGGTTTTATAGTGATAGTAAAATTAAATTATTTCAATGGGGGGGGACTGGGCTAGAGTTTGATATTGTAGTTAATGAAAATTTTCATCATGTTTTTAAAAATAAAAAAGTTCTGTTTACATTATCTAAGAATAATAAATTAGAATGGATTTCTGATTGGATAAAATTTTATAAAAAAATTCATTTAATTGATGCAGTGTTATTTTATGACAATAACTCTGATTATTATAGTGTGGAAGAATTAAAAGAGTACTTGATTAAAGAGAAACTGGAAGTAGATATTATTATCGTTCCTTGGAATTTTAAATATGGCCCACAAGGTGGTACATCAGCAGAGGTTAAAAATGCACCATGGGATTCTGATTTTTGTCAATATGGCATGATGGAACATGCTAAGGAACGTTTTTTAAAATATGCTTCAGGTGTAATTAACGTAGATGTAGATGAGCTAATTCTCAATGAGAATAAAAAATCCGTTTTTGAGGAATTAGAAAAAGTACCAGGAGTACAAATTTCGGGAAGATGGATAGAATCTATCCCTTTATATAAAACAGATTTAAGAAGATTTAATAATTTTTTTTACTATGACAAGAGTCAATGGGAAAGTGACTATAAATGGTGTATAAATCCTCAAAAAATTGAAAATGATGTACAGTGGAAAGTGCACACTGTGAAATCAAAAAAACTTCAATTAAGTAAAAATTTTTATTATGCACATTATAAAGGTATTAATTATAACTGGAAATTAAATCGGGCTGATTTTATTGAATTTGATCCCAAAAAACATAGGCTGGATGAATGTTTGTATGATGTTATCAAAAGGGTCTTTGAAGTAAAAGATCTTCCACAGTTAAATCTGGATTTGAGTTTCTGGGAAAAATTAATCAAATTAAATAAGGTAATGAAATGAAGTTTGATAAAGAAAGTGATGTAACTATTGTTTTAACAAGTTGTAAGCGCTTTAAATTACTAAAAAAAACTTTAGAATCAATCGATAGATTTAATACTTATCCAGTTAGAGAGGTAATTATAACTGAAGATTCTGGTGATGAAAGAGTCTGGGAGGCAATACCTCAACACTGGAAAGATTTTACTAGGGTGATTATTAATGAACCTAAATTAGGACAAATAAAGTCTATTGATTTAGCTTATAGTTTTGTAAATACACCTTATATTTTCCATTGTGAAGATGATTGGAATTTTTATCGTATTAATTTTATCGAAGAGTCTAAAAGAGTGTTGGAAAATAACTCTAAAATCTTACAAGTTTGGTTAAGAAACTTTCAGAATGATGTACATAAACGTTACCCATTTCATTATTTAGGAGATAAATATTCCCTTGATGATTTTTCTTACTTTATATTGGGAAGCAATGATGATACATGGAAAGGTTTTAGTTTTAATCCTGGGCTTAGAAGAAAGAAAGACTATATGATAATACAACCTTATTATCGGAATATTGATTCTTCGATTACAGAGGCAAATATTTCAAAACAGTATCATCAAATGGGAATGTCTGCTGCTATCTTAGAAAACAGTGCAGTTGAACATATGGGTTGGGGGCACCATATTAAAACATCTGAAGATTTTAAATTATTAAAAATTAAGAATAAAATAAAAATAAGGTATAGCTTATATGGTTTTTTATTGGGAATTATATCATTTGGAATATTCGAATATTTTTTGAATTGGATTAACTGATAATTCAAATCAATCTCATATTAAATTTGAAATAAGAATATTATATAGATCTGCTTTTTAAATTTTAATAATTTTTCATAAAGGTTTAAAAAGCAGATTGTTAAACTAGGTAAGTTGTATATAAATGTTAGACCTTTTTGGTTGGTCAAAATTTAAATAGCCGCAAGCTATCTTTTATAAGGTTTTAGCTGATTCAAAAATTAGGTAAAAGCATACTTTCGCAAGAGGTCTATTTTTTATTTTTTTACCTTCCTAAACCTTTTATACCCCCACAAATACTGTTCTGGAGCAACATTAATCATGCGCTCCATTTCTTTATTTAAAGTATCGACGGAAAGCTGTAAATCCTTCGATAAAATATCATTTGATAATTCAGTCACGTAAATATCATAACCCGATAAATCTTCACGTCTTAAACAACTGAGTCCAACCACAGAGCATTGTGTTTTAGCCGCAAGTTTGGAAAGAAGCGTAGAAGATAGCGCATTTTGACCATAAAAATAAGAATAGATTCCACCAGATTCTTTAGGGACATGATCTGGTAAAATCGCAGAAAAACCACCCTGTTTGAGATGCTTAAATAAAGCGCGTACACCAGAATCATCGGTCGGAACCAGTGTCGCATTCAGACGTTGCCGAGCTTCCAGCATAAAGCGATCGACATCTTCATTTTTGCTGGGCTTATACATAATCACAGGGGAGGTATGTTGATTGACCCAGACATTCAACAGCTCCCAAGTACCAAAATGAGGCACTACCGCCAAGCAGCCATGCGGGTTTTTTAAAGCCTGAATAAATAAATCTGCACCATGTACATCTCGAATCAAAGACAGCGCATAATCTGGTGATGAACCCCAAATCTTGACCGATTCCGCATAGGTCATACACTGACTTTTCAGGCTGCGTTTACTTAAATCAGCGCGTTCAGATTCCGAAAGTTCAGGATAGGCAGAGGCCAGATTAATCTCAGTTACTCGGCGTGCAGAAGAATGGCTGAGATACAAAAGAGATCCAGCCAGTTGCGCAAGATTTTGAATAAATCTTAATGGAAATTTGGAGAAATTTTTGAGTAAGGTGTACATGCTATCCAGAGCGTCAGATTATAGGTCTTTATCTGGATTGCCCTTCAGCACCATATAAATCAAACCGACGAAAATCAGTAAGGCACCTAAAATACTGCTCAGGCAGAAATATACAATACGTTCATTGGTATCGAGGTTGAACAGGTTGTTGGCAAGGATATAACGCATGAACAGCCATTGAACCACTGAAAATACAATAAGCATAATGCTGCGATTACGAACTGCAGGACGCATAGCCATTGCGAATTACCTTAGATTAAAAACTATCGCTATTATGCCACTGTTCCAGAGTCGACTCAATCACACAAAAAAAGCCCCGCGCAAGGCAGGGCTTTTCACTTAAATCTTCAAGAATTATTCTTGAGATTCAGCTTTTGGTTTTTCACGTAAGCGAATACCAAGGTCACGCAATTGGTTTGATTCAACTGGTGCCGGTGCTTGCGTCAATGGACATTCCGCAGTTTTGGTTTTCGGGAATGCGATCACGTCACGGATTGAAGATGCACCAGTCATCAACATTACCAGACGGTCAAGGCCGAATGCCAAACCACCATGTGGAGGCGCGCCATAACGTAAAGCATTGAGCAAGAAGCTGAATTTCTCTTCCGCTTCTTCTTCATCAATGCCTAAAGCTTCAAAAATCGCTTTTTGCATTTCAAGGTTATGAATACGCAGCGAACCACCACCAACTTCAGTACCGTTCAATACCATATCGTAAGCAACAGAAAGTGCAGCACCCGGGTTGTTCTTCACCTCTTCAACGCTTGATTTCGGTAGCGTGAATGGGTGATGCACAGAGGTCCATTTGCCATCGTCAGTTTCTTCGAACATCGGGAAGTCAACGACCCAAAGCGGTGCCCACTCACATGTTGCCAATTTCATGTCATGGCCGACCTTAATACGTAAAGCACCCATCGCATCGTTTACGATTTTGGCTTTGTCCGCACCGAAGAATACGATGTCGCCATTTTCAGCACCCACACGTTGCAACAGATCCAGCACGATTGGCTCGATGAATTTTACGATTGGAGACTGAAGACCTTCGATACCTTTTTCAAGTTCGTTGACTTTGATATAAGCCAAACCTTTTGCACCGTAGATGCCGACAAATTTGGTGTATTCATCAATCTGGCTACGTGGCAATGAACCTGCACCCGGTACGCGAAGCGCAACGATACGGCCTTTCGGGTCTTTAGCAGGACCTGCGAATACTTTGAACTCAACGTCTTGCATCATGTCTGCAACGTCAACCAGTTTCAAAGGAATACGCATATCCGGTTTGTCAGATGCATAGTCACGCATTGCATCGGCATAAGTCATACGTGGGAATTTGTCGAATTCAACATTTAAAAGTTCTTTGAACATTTTAACCGTCAAGGTTTCCATCAAATCCATAATGTCATCGTCACTCATGAACGATGTTTCAACGTCAATCTGGGTAAATTCTGGCTGACGATCTGCACGCAGGTCTTCGTCACGGAAACATTTTGCGATTTGGTAGTAACGATCGATACCGCCGACCATCAACAACTGTTTGAATAGCTGTGGAGATTGTGGCAGTGCATAGAAGCTACCGTTTGATACACGGCTTGGTACCAAATAGTCACGCGCGCCTTCTGGGGTTGCACGGGTCAAAATAGGCGTTTCAACGTCTAGGAAACCATTGTCTTCGAAGTAGTTACGAATCAGGTTGGTCAATTTAGAACGGAAACGTAGGCGATCTAACATTTCTGGACGACGGATGTCCAAGAAACGGTATTTCAAACGAATTTCTTCAGAAATATTGGTGTTTTCGTCATTCAAAGGGAATGGAGGAGTGTCTGACTGAGCAAGAACTTCAATTTCTTTACCCAAGACTTCGATCTGACCGCTCACCATATTGGCATTTTCTGTGCCTTCATAACGGCGACGTACACGGCCTGTAATTTTTAATACGAATTCTGAACGTACTTTGTCCGCAGTTGCGAATGCTTCAGGGGTATCCGGGTCAATAACCACTTGAACAAGACCGTCACGGTCACGCATATCAAGGAAAATCACACCACCGTGGTCACGGCGACGGTGAACCCAACCGCATAATGTTACAGTCTGGTCAATTTGAGTTTCGGTTAAAGAACCGCAGTAATGAGTTCGCATCATAGCGTTAGAAATCCAACTATATGGGTTAAGGTCAGCGAATACGTAAACAGCGTACCGCTTTGAGTAAAGGTAGGATTATGCCTCTTTGGGCATGTTGTCACAAGAACTTGGGTCAAAAACAATATCATTTTAAAGTGAATGAGATAAAAGCCAGCACTTTGCTTAGCCCATCCGGCGATCGCGATCTAAAAATAAAAACAGCAAACAGCCCAGACTAAAGGTGATCAGAAAACCCTGACTGAATTGATTGATGGAACGGCCGGTAAAATAGTACAGATCGGATTGCCAGACTTCTGTAGAGATATAACGTGCATAATCCCAGACTGAAAATAGGCCAGTGAATATCGAAAACAGCAATAATCCGCAGGCATAAGCTTTGATTTTCAGGTTCACTGCCAGATATTGCTGATGTTTTTTATAGTAATGCACGCTCATCCACAGCATAAACGGTAAGGCCAGAAAGGAAGTGCCGATTTGTAAAATTCGATGCAGCGGATAACTGTGTCCAAAAAGCTGAAATGGTCGTGCTAGAAAATCATGAAAAGCAAAAGTACGAAAGTCTACATGAGTCAAACCATCCCAGATTAAATGCGTGGCAGTACCGATGATCACCGCCAGACAAACTACCAGAAAAAACTTGAATGCTGAAATGAGAGTGTGAATATTTAGATCATGCTGAATTCCGACAAAGCGGTAAATGGCTGGCCGATATAGAGCATACCAGATTGCACAAAAGCCCAACCCGATCCACAGGTCTGGATGAATCAGCGAGGACCATAAATGCGTAACATTCGAATTGCTGGAACTAAACAGACGATGTAAATCGGGCACCATACAGCCAATCGCCAATGCAGCAATCGGAAGCCGGTTTTCGCTTAAACGTGAAAGAGGTGGCGCAAGTACAGCATGAGACAGGGTAAAGGGCATAAAAGTTTTTTTAAAGATGAAAATAACCAGAAAACACATTTTAATAAAATATGCGAAGGATTATCGTAAAGGATTGCAAAAACAATGAAATGTTATATTATAACATTTATCCAAAATGGTGAATTTGAGCTTCAGTCATGTCCTTCCCTAAGAATCTAATAACACTTTCAATTTTTGCTGTAGCTGCCCCTACAGTTTTTGCAGAACAGACCTCATCTTCCATTCCCGTGCAGACCATGGACACCATTCAGGTGCAAGCTCATCCACTGGTGCAGACTGCAGCGGACTTTGCGGTAGCGGATCATGTTGTAGATCAGAAAGCCTTGTCTGAACGTGCAACCACCATTGGAGATGCATTGGCAGATGAACTGGGCGTATATTCTAACCAGTTTGGTACGGGGGCCAGCCGTCCGGTGATTCGTGGGCAAGATGGGCCACGTGTCAAAGTCTTGCAGCATGCTTCAGAGACAGCCGATGTTTCGACGTTATCTCCAGATCACGCCGTCACCGTCGATCCGATTTTGGCAAAACAGGTCGAAGTGATTCGTGGGCCATCGACGTTACTCTATGCAGCAGGAACAGTGGGTGGTCTGGTCAATGTCACCGATCAGAAAATTCCAACGCAAATGCCTGAAGATGGTCTGGAAGGTACAGTCGGTCTGCGCTATAACACCGGTAGTGATGAGAAACTGGCGAGTGCAGGAATTACGGCTGGAATTGGTGAAAACTTTGCTTTGCGTGTAGAAGGCTCAAAACGTAAGGCCAATGATTATATTGCACCAGATTATGTCGTTGAAGAGTCTCATGGAGATCACTCACATTTTCATAAACAGCGCCGTGTAGACAATACCTTTGCCGAAGGGCAAACGGTGAATATTGGCGGTTCATGGATCCATGACCGTGGTTTTGTTGGTTTGTCTTATAGCAACCGTCAGGATCAGTATGGTCTGCCAGGACACAGCCATGAATATCATGGCTGTGAAATTCATGGCGATCATTTTCACTGTCCAAAACCGGGCGAAGATGAGCATGATCATGAAGAAACAGCGGGGCCGTGGGTAGATTTAAACTCTGAGCGTTATGATGTTCGTACCGAACTTGAACAGCCTTTTGCCGGTTTTGATAAATTGCGTGCGCATGCCAGCTTTACCGATTATGAACATGATGAGCTGGAAGAAAATGCAGTCATCAGTAACTTTAAAAGCAAGGGCTATGATGCACGTCTAGAACTGGTGCATGTTCCTGTTGCAGGTTGGGAAGGGGTGATTGGCACCCAGCTTTCACAGCAGAAAATTAATTTATCGGCTCCAGAATCGCATAGTCATGCAGAACATGATCATGAAGGACATGAGCACGATCATAGTGAGCATGCGGATCATAATCATGATGTGTTGATGGCAGATACCAAAACCCAAAAATACAGCCTTTTTGCTTTAGAACATAAGCAGTTCGGCGATGTTCATGTTGAACTTGGAGCACGTGTCGATCATCAAAAAGTAAAAGTGGATTCGGAGCAAAAAGATTATTCCGGTACGGGTGTTTCTGCCTCTGCCGCTGCGAATTGGGAGTTTGCACCGAATTACAAACTGTCTGTAGTGGGATCACATCAACAGCGTTTGCCTCTAGCGCAAGAGCTGTATGCTGATGGTCTGCATTTTGCGACCAATACCTATGAAGTGGGGAATCCTGATCTTGATAAAGAAAGGTCAAATAATCTTGAATTAGGTCTGCACTATGCAGGGGATAAACTGGATTACCATGTGCATGTCTATCACAACTGGTTTGATGATTATATTTATGGCGAAACGGTAGCGCAGAAAGGTAATTTGCGCGGCGTGCAATATACCCAAGACCAGGCCAGATTCTATGGCACTGAGGCTCAAGCCGGTTGTCAGATCAATGATATGTACAAGCTGAGTGTCTTTGGCGATTATGTGCGTGGCAAAATTGAAGCTGAGAATGCACCACGTATTCCTGCCGGTCGCTTAGGCAGCAAAGTGGAAGCAGATTTTGCCGATGGTTGGTCAGGTTTGGCTGAATATTATCATGTCTTCAATCAGGACAAGATTGCCAGCTATGAAGAGGAAACCCAAGGCTACAACATGGTCAATCTGGGCTTAAGCTATACCAATACCCTTGCAGATAACAATGCTTATCGGGTGTATTTCAAGGCCAATAACCTGCTCGATGATCAGGTCTATTCCCATACCTCGTTCCTGTCGAATATTCCGCAAGTCGGTCGTAACTTTAGCGTCGGTGTGCAGTATGATTTCTAAAGCAGTGATGAAATAACTGACCAAATCAAAGAGATGTCACTGAAATTGACTTGAAAAATCATCTGATAAAACCTAGCCTGAGCATATTGGGTTAGGTTTTTTCTTATGCGTATCTTTCAACGAATTCACAATAAACTGAACTGGTCAAATCGCCGTTATGCGGCTTTGATCATTAGTATGCTGGCCTTGGGTTATCTGGCTTCGGCGATCTACCACACGTATAAGCCTTTGCCGGAAGGTCTGAATTATACGGGCAAGCTGCGCCATGCCGAAGTCAAATTTCTGGCCGATCAGACTTATCTGGATGCAGAAGGAAAACAGCATTTAGATCATCGCATTTTTAATGAAATGCTGAAAATGATTGAAGAGGCCAAATCGCTGATTGTGCTGGATATGTTTTTATTTAATCAGCAAACCGGTGCATCTACGCAGCAGCATCAGGCATTGAGTCAACAGTTGAGCGATGCCTTAATCAGTAAACGTCTGCTGCAACCGCAAGTTGAAATCAAGTTCATTACCGATCCGATCAATTCGGTTTATGGCGGAATTCAGTCCGAGCAGTATCGTAAGTTACGTCAGCATGGTATCGATGTGATTGAAACCAATCTGATCCCTTTGCGGGCGTCCAATCCGAGCTGGTCGGGGTTCTGGTATTTATGTTGCCAGGGCATTGGTAATAATCCGGAAAAAGGCTGGTTACCGAATCCATTTGGCCCAGAAAAAATTACTCTGCGCAGTTATTTTGATTTATTTAACTTTAAAGCCAATCATCGTAAAACCTTGGTGGTAGACACCGATCAGGGCTGGAAAGCGCTGGTCACCTCCATGAATCCGCATGATGGGAGTTCGCGGCATTCCAATATCGGTTTATTGGTCTGGGGAACCACAGCCGTGGATATTCTGAGAACAGAACAATCGGTTGGTATCATGTCACAGGCCAATATGCCGGCCATTATCGCGGGCGATTTTCAGGCAGAAAATACCCAGCCACAAGTTCAGGTACTGACGGAAAAAGCCATTTATGATGCGACTTTAAATCTGATTCAGACGGCGAAAGAAAATGAACAGATTGATCTGGCCATGTTTTATCTGTCCGAGCGCAAGATTATTAAAAGTCTGATCGTGGCGCATGAACGCGGGGTTAAGGTTCGGGTTTTACTCGATCCCAATAAAGATGCTTTTGGCCGTGAGAAAAACGGGATTCCAAACCGACAGGTGGCTTCGGAACTGCACAAGGCAGGCATTGATGTACGCTGGTGCAATACCCAGGGTGAGCAATGTCATAGCAAAATATTGATGAAGCGTAATGCTCAGCAGGCTGAAATGATTTTAGGCTCGGCCAATTTCACCGCACGCAATCTGAAAAACTATAATCTGGAAACCAATATGCGCGTGCTGGGTCAGCATCAGGCAGAAGTGTTTAAAGATGCCCAACAATATTTTGATGGTGCATGGTCAAATCTGAATGGCCGTGTGATGAGTGTGGACTATAGACAATATGAAGACAATTCATGGTCTAAATATTGGCTGTATCGCTTTATGGAATGGAGCGGCTGGTCGACGTTTTAGCATCTCTAATAATCTCCCTAAATCCCTCTTTTGAAAAGAGGGACTTTACCTCCCTTTTTTAAAGGGAGGGTAGGAGGGATTTTTTAAGGCCCCGGATTCGGTGGAACCAGTTCATCCAGTTCTTTATCGGACAATGCTTCAAGTTCAGCAAGATCCGTTTTAATTTTCCATTGCTCTTCATGGTCGACCGGATTGGGTAAACGTGCTTCTAGCCAGTCACATACGACATTTGGCGGGAAATCGGCATGATTACATTGAATCACCCAAGACAAGAAATCTTTGGCGACACCATTCATATACGGTGGTGGCGATACTGGCAGGAACTGAGTCGGAAGACGTTCATTTTTAGAAATATAATTCAGGACATGACCTAGTTCCTGTACGGTCTGCCAAGCCAACGGATGATCTACATTGATCTGAAATTTAAACCACCATGCCTGTTTGCCATCTGAACCATAGCTATCAATCCGTTCTTTTTGAACACTCGGCACTTTAGAAAAATATTCATGTAAACGATCGAAATTTAAATCAGACACGGTATTCAACTCGAAACATTAAAAAAGTGATTTTAGCATAAAGCAGTCGCCTGCCGATGGGCCTGCTAGATTGAAAATACGCAGGCACATTACAAAAAATTGCAGGGTCAGTAAGCGTATTCATATTTTCTGCATTTATTTTGTTTAAAATATAAACGAGTGATTGAGAGGAAGCTCAAATGAAAATAGTGTTATTGAGTGCAATATTTGCTGCATTGCTATTGGGGGCTTCTGCACAGACGATGGCCGGAAACGCTTGGGGCGGATATACAGGGGTTGAACGTTCTAAGCCGAATTACCGCGCTGCACCATCACGCTCTTATGATCCACCACGGCACTCTTATCCGCAGCGTCCGATGCCACCTAGACCACATTACCCGCAACGACCGACCCATTGGGGTTATCCGCCGGCTCAAAGTCAAAGTGGTCTCAATATCCAGTATCAGGTGCCGACCACCATTTATCAAAATTCCAATAGCTATAGCTGGGTGAATGGCGATCCGAATGTGGCTCGAATTGAAAGTTCAAGATATAGCGTTATCAGTGACTGGCAGCGTCTGGGCTTACCTGCACCACCGCGTGGCAGTTACTGGATTTATGAAAATGGACGTTATGTGCTGGTGCCGAATCGTTAAGTTAAAAATCCCCCTTTATTCAAGGGGGATTTTTATATCAAGCCAACTCATCATCTTCCGGACGAGGCGTTTTGCCTTGTGGCACTGGTTTCTCGCTGTGTTTGTCACGAATCACCGATGGATAGGTCCATGACGCATAGCGCACCACTAAAATGGCAAATGCCATAATCAGGATCGAACCGGTAATAATCACCAGATCCATACTGGCTTTATGCGTGTGCTGAATGTCCGCAATGAGCAAGCGGGTCAGTGCGGTAATGGCAATATAAATCAGGAAGCGTACCGGCATATGATTGGTTTTAAAATAGATCCCCACCATGGCACCGAGTTCGAGATAGATGAACAGTAAAAGAATATCGTCAATGGTGGCGAACTGTTTAACGGTTAGAATGTCGACGACGGTATGACCGGCAGACCAGATCACCATACAGCCAATTACAAACAGGGCAATATAATGAAAACTTTCTACAGCAAGATTACCAAAACGGTCGAGGAGGGCTTCAAGTTTTTCAACTTTGGGATGGGGTTTCGGCATAAGATCTTCCTGATTTTTATTTGATATAAACGATACTTAGAGAATAACCTGCAAAAATTATGCACAGAATGATTGGATGAAAAATAAAGATTAAATTATTTGAACTTTTGCGCTTTTTTTAGACTAAATTGCTATATTGTATGGGTGGTACATTGAATAAATAGGAGAAAAAAGTGTTAGATAAAATTCAAACAAAAATTGACCAATTAGAAGCCGGAAAAAAATTAATCCTCGGCGTAGGCATTAAGGCTGAAGATATGCAAAAGGTGGTGGAACTCTGCGAGTCTTTAGAGTCAGAGGGGAATATCAAAATTGTGAATAAACATCTGAATCCGAAAAGCAATAATCAACCGGATTCTTTAATGATTCAGAAAGTTTAAGTTTCGAATTGTAATAAAAACGCCTGCATCAAGCAGGCGTTTTTGATTATGGCTGTTTCAGCTTAAGCTTGAGTCGTGAAGTAATCTTCAGAGAAGTTCATGATCAGGTCAGAACCTGATTTTACTTTGGTGATGCGTAGAGCCAGCTCAGGCAGAATGCGTTGCACAAAATAATTCGCCAAAGCCAGTTTGTTTTGATAGAACTCGCCTTCTTTATTTTTCGCAGCATTGGCAATACGTGCGAACATATACGAGAAGCTGAGCAGACCGACAGCGTGCAGATAGTCGACCGCGGTCGAGTTCGGGAAATCATGACTTTCTCTTGCTGCTTCCAGAATAAACTGAGTCACCGATTCGACTTCAGTTGCTGCATCCAAAGTGGCGTCTTTAATGAAGTTTAGGTCTGCATCCAGACTGTTGGCAAAGTCACGGATTTCAGAGATATATTCAGAGATATATTCACCGCCACATTTAATGGTTTTACGACCGATTAAATCTTGTGACTGTACGCCGTTGGTACCTTCATAGATCTGGGAAATACGCAGGTCACGGATACATTGTTCCACGCCCCATTCACGGATATAGCCATGACCACCAAACACCATTTGCGCATCTAATGTTGCCTGGAAGGCAGTATCGGTTAAATAGGCTTTTGCGATTGGCGTGAGTAGTGCCACGCGGTCATTGGCTTTTTTCACCGCTTCAGGATCAGTAGAGAATTTGGTGATATCCAGCTGTTGACCTACATACACGGCGAATGCACGCGAAGCTTCATTATTGGCACGCACATTCAACAGCATACGGCGTACATCACCATGCACCAGAATACTGTCCGCAGGTTTGTTTGGTGATTGAACGCCAGCCGCACTACGACCCTGTAAACGGTCTGTCGCATATTGTGCAGCGTTTTGGTAAGCAAACTCAGAAGCGCCCAAGCCTTGGATACCCATCGACAGACGTTCATAGTTCATCATCACGAACATCGCCGCCAGACCTTCGTTTTCTTTACCAACCAGGTAGCCTTTGGCACCGTCAAAGTTCATCACACAAGTCGCAGATGCCTTGATCCCCATTTTGTGTTCGATTGAACCTGGGCCGACCGGGTTACGCTCACCGATAGAACCATCTTCATTGACCAGGAATTTCGGGACGATGAAGAGGGAAATACCACGAGAGCCAGCAGGGGCATCTGGGGTTTTCGCTAGAACGAGGTGAATAATATTTTCAGCCAGATCATGATCACCACCCGTGATGAAAATCTTGGTGCCGCTGATGCTATAAGTGCCATCTTCGTTACGTTCAGCTTTGGTCTTGATAATACCCAGATCAGTACCGGCATGTGGCTCAGTTAAGCACATGGTACCTGACCATTCACCCGAATAAATTTTAGGTAAATAGGTTTCTTTTTGTGCTTGTGAAGCGTAGCTGTTCAGCGCCATGCCTGCACCAACAGAAAGCAGTGGATACAGCATGAAAGACGGGTTGGTCGCGAACAGCATTTCATCAGAAAGTACTGTCAGCATTTTCGGCATTTCCTGGCCGCCCCATTCCATATCTGCGCCCAGACCAATCCAGCCGCCTTCTGCATATTGTTTGAATGCTTCTTTAAAGCCAGCAGGTGTGGTCACATTGCCATTTTCATATTTTGCGCCTTCTTCATCACCGCTACGATTGAGTGGCAGGGTCACGTTTTGCGAAAATTTTGCCATTTCTTCAAGAATGGCTTCTGCTGTTGCAGCATCCAGATGCGCTAGATTTTCATTGGCCTGCCAGAACGGTTCTGCATTGAAGACATCGTTCAGGATGAATTTCATATCGGCAAGTGGCGCGTTATAAATTGGCATGGTGTGTCACCTGTTTATTGTTTGATTAAATGAGTTTTAATCAGTCTAAAACACTCAAAATCTGAATGTTAGACGACTAAAGGTTAATTCTGTAACTCTTTATAAAGAAAAAGGACTGCCTGTTGATTGACCGTCCTTTTTCTGAAATGTAGCTAGTCTGAGACTAACTTAGAATGCAAAGTGTTCCGCATCCAGGTTCATCAATGGCTCTACACCTGTCGCAATCACTTCAACGTGTGAACGAACGCGTGGCAGGATTTTCTTGAAGTAGAAGCGTGCTGTCGTCACTTTGGCATTGTAGAAATCAACCTCAGTGGTGCCCGCAGCCAGTTGCTCCTGAGCAACCAATGCCATACGTGCCCATAGGTAAGCTAGAGTGACATAACCAGAGAAGTAGAGGTAATCGACTGCAGCCGCACCCACTTCTTCAGGGTTTTGCATCGCGCGCATACCAATCTGCATGGTCAGATCGCCCCATTCTTTGTTCAAGGCAGCCAATGGTTCAACGAATTCTTTCAAACCAGCGTTGTCTTTGTTCGCTTCAGCAAACTTGTGGATGATCTTGGTGAAGTCTTTCAACATTGCACCTTGAGTACCCAAAACTTTACGGCCTAACAGATCAAGCGCCTGGATTTCAGTCGTACCTTCATACAGGCAGGCAATACGTGTATCACGTACGATTTGCTCCATGCCGTGCTCAGAGATAAAGCCGTGACCACCAAATACCTGTACACCGTGTTTCGCAGCTTCAGAACCGGTTTCAGTCAGGAACGCTTTCGCAATAGGAGTAAGCAATGACAGGATGTTGTCCGCAAATTTACGGTCAGCTTCTTCTGCAGCATGTTCAACCACGTCAGCATATTGTGCTAATAGATAAACCAGTGCACGACCACCTTCTGCATATGCTTTTTGAGTTAAAAGCATGTTACGTACAGCAGGATGCACAATGATTGGATCTGCTTCTTTTTCTGGTGCTTTAGGACCAGAAAGAGAGCGCATTGCCAGACGATCTTTTGCGTATGCAAGCGCGCCTTGGAATGAACCTTCAGATGCTGCAAGACCTTGAACTGCTGTACCGATACGTGCTGTGTTCATGAATGTGAACATGCAGTTCAGGCCGCGGTTTTCAGGTCCAATCAGGAAGCCTTTAGCATTGTCAAAGTTGATGACACAAGTCGCATTACCGTGGATCCCCATCTTGTGTTCGATCGAACCACAACGTACACCGTTACGCTCGCCAATCGAACCGTCAGCATTCAGGTTAAATTTTGGTACGATGAATAATGAGATACCTTTGGTGCCTTTCGGTGCGCCAGGAAGGCGAGCAAGTACGATATGAATGATATTTTCAGCCATGTCGTGTTCACCAGCAGAGATAAAGATCTTCTCGCCAGAGATTGCATAGCTACCGTCCGCTTGTGGTTCAGCTTTGGTACGGATAATACCCAGGTCAGAACCTGCATGCGATTCGGTCAGGCACATGGTACCAGTCCACTCACCTGAAACCAGTTTAGGCAGGTAAGCATCTTTTTGTTCAGCTGAACCGTGGTGTTCTAAAGTACGAACCGCACCGTGAGACAGGCCAGGGTACATGCCCCATGCCCAGTTCGCAGTACCGACCATTTCAGAGATGGTAATCCCTAAAGAGTTCGGTAAGCCTTGACCGCCATACTGTTCTTCAGCAGAAAGTGAAGGGAAGCCCAGCTCGATGTATTTTTGATACGCTTCTTTAAAGCCTGTTGGTGTAGTCACCACGCCGTCATTCCAGGTACAACCTTCACGGTCGCCCGCCTGGTTAATCGGAGAGAGTTCATTTTCACAGAAATCAGCCGCAGCTTCTAAATACTGATCTACCAGTTCACGGCTTACGTTTTCTTGGAATGCAGGGAGATTTGCATAGTGTTGTTCAGCATTTAATAATTCATGCAACACAAATTGCATATCACGTAAAGGCGCTTTGTATTGTGGCATATCGGTTTCCTCAATACTGGTTTAACCAGCGTTATAATCTTAGATGAACTAAAAACGTATCTTCACTGACACGGTTTGGAATGATTCTAATCCTGCAACATCTTCCCCTGCGGTACAAGCTTTTCAGGGGGATTTCTTGGTGACTGTAAAGTCAAAGATTAATATGCATGACGTATTAAACATATTGAGTATAAAGGCTTTAGTCATATTTTGTATGATACGAATAGTCAACTATCCAGGGTAAATAGCACGCAATAAAAAAGCACCCGAAGGTGCTTGTCGTGAATCATTGATTCCTATGCATTAATAGGCAGATGTTTTGGGCTGGAAACGAACATGACATTGACCATTCACTGTTTGTTCACCTGCTTTGATCTGTGCAGCAGTACCATCTTTCTTGCCTTGACAGGCTTGCAGCATCGCTTGTTGTTTTGCCTGACGCTGAGCCAGACGTTGATCAAACTGTTTGGTCAATTCTGCACGTTTTGCATCAGTTAATGCTTCACCGCGCATCATGCCGCCACGGACATCGGCACGCATTGGACGATGTTCACCTTTCATGCCGCGGTGTTCACCGCGCTGGCCTTGCATGTTTTTACGATCGGCTTTAAAAACGATAGTGCAGCTGCCATCAATGGTTTTATCACCGGCCTTGATTTGAACCGCTGAACCTACGGCTTTATTGTCACAGGCCTGTTGCAGCTGTTTGGCAAATTGCAGACGTTCCGCACGCTTTTCCTTAAACTGCTCGCGCTGTTCAGGCGAAAGATGATGCTGTTTTTTACCCTCATGATGATGTTTCATCATTTGGCGATGATCATTGTTCGGTACATTACTGGTAGATTGACAGGCAGTCAAAGCACCCATAGAAAGAACACTGGCACTGATTAAGGCTATTTTTGTCATGGCTTGCATTGTATTTATTCCCGTCAAGAACCTGATTTTATGTCAGGTAAAGATTAAACGATAAAGATGAAGAAACAATGAAGAGTTTTTTGATGCCATGTTCGCTACAATAATGAATATAGAAGAAAAATTGAGATTTCTGTTTTGAACATTCGTCGTATTCCGATTGCATTACGTCTATTTTTGACCGTACTGTTGACCACGCTGGTTATTACCACAGTGAGTCTGGGTGTACTGCATCTGAATATGCAGCGTAATTTCGCCCGCTATGTGGCTGATGTCGAAATGCAGAAACTGGATTATGTGATTAAAAATCTGGCGGATGTCTATGCGGTGTATCAGGACTGGGGCAATGCGATTCAGGCCCAGATTCTACAAATGGAAGGGGAAGCCGCCCCAGATGATTATGACCGTTTATCACGCTGGTGGCTGCGCCGTCAGTATGATATTGCCTTGCAGCAGCGCTATTTTCAGGAACAGACCCTGGTTCAAGTCGCACCCAGTATGGTCGATCCGGCTTTGCCACCGCGTCAGGTCAATGAAGAAGAGTTACGCCTCCTGGCTTCCAATCTACCCTCTCAGTTTCAGCCCTTTGAAGGCCTAAAATTTCCGCTGAGTTCCAATCAGAATCTGTTTAGAACTGACCGTAAGAATGGCGAACAAGCAGCACAGCAGCCGACCGGCAAGAAGCAGTTTATCCAGATGCCGGATCGTCTTGGTCTCAGTTCACGTCTTTCGCTGTATGATGCAAAACGGCGCTTTGTGGTCGGTGAGGCTTCAGATGAGCAGATTTCCTATCGCCCGATTATGGTGAATAATCAGATTGTCGGCTATTTGGGCTTAAAGCCGGTTCTGGATCAGGATGATGCCTTAAGTATTAATTTTTTTAGTAATCAAAAGCGTTATTTGTTCTTGGTCTATGCGCTCAGTATTTTGGCCAGTCTGATTGCCTCCTTGTTATTGGCGACTTATTTCAAGAAACCAATTCAACGTTTGCTGAATGGTACGCGTGCTCTGACCCAAGGCAATTATCAGTATCAGGTCAAAGTCAACCGCAATGATGAATTGGGTGATTTGTCCAATGAATTAAATGCCTTGGCTGTGATTCTGGATCAGCATGAAACCTCACGCCGTCAATGGGTGGCAGATACCTCACATGAATTGAAAACGCCACTGGCGGTATTGCAGGCACAGATTGAAGCGATGCAGGATGGGATTCGTAAACCCACCCCTGAACATTTTGCTTCCATGCTGGCGCAGGTCACCAGCCTGAAAAAACTGACACAGGATCTGGCCGCATTGGCACAGGCCGATGCGCAGCAATTGCAATTTTACTTCTCGACGGTGAATCCGTGGGAGGTGGTACAGCAGGAACTGATCAACTTCCAGCCAAACTTTGAACAGGCCAAATTGACGGTCACCGCAAATGGCGAAGATACTGAGTTAAATCTGGATCTGGACCGCTTTAAACAGATTGTGGCCAACTTGCTCAGTAATAGTATTCGCTATACTGAAGCGGGTGGGCAGGTGCATATTCATAGCACGCAGGATGAGAAAGAATGGACCTTATATGTCGATGACAGTCCATTTGGTTTGAGCGATGAGCAACTGGCGCGGATTGGCGAGCGTTTCTACCGTGTCGATGATTCGCGTACCCGGGCGACTGGCGGAACTGGGCTTGGTTTGGCATTATCATGTAAAATTACGCAGGCGCTGGGTGGCAGCTTAAGCTTTGCGCATTCACCACTCGGTGGTTTACGCTGCAAACTGAGTTTTCCTAAACAAATGAAACCCTAAAGGAAATATATTGATGAAACATGTCATGCTGGTTGAAGATGAAATCGAACTTGCACAATTGGTGCGAGACTATCTGGAAGCTGCTGGTTTTGAGGTCAGTATGTTTCATGATGGGCAGGAAGCATATAACAGTTTTACCCAGCGTAAACCGAGTCTGATGATTTTGGACTTGATGGTGCCGCGTATGGATGGTCTGACCATTTGCCGTAAAGTGCGTGAACAGTCAGATTTGCCGATTATTATGGTGACCGCGCGTACTGAAGAAATTGACCGGGTATTGGGTCTGAATATGGGTGCAGATGATTATCTGTGTAAACCATTTAGTCCGAAAGAACTAGTTGCGCGTGTACAGGCTGTGTTACGTCGTCTGGATCGTAAATCAGAACCGGAAAGCAATGATTTATTCCGTATGGACAAATCCCAGCAGCGTATCTGGTACCAGCAAAAAGCTTTGAACCTAACGCCGACCGAATTCCGTTTGCTGGAGTTATTCTTGGAACATGTCGGACAGGTATATTCACGTGCACAATTGCTGGATCATATTAATCCGGACAGTTTTGATGTGGCAGACCGTGTGATTGACAGTCATATCAAGAATTTGCGCCGTAAGATTTCAGATGCGGCTGAAACTGGCAATCGTCATGAATGGATTCAGGCGGTGTACGGTGTCGGTTACCGTTTTGAATATCCTGAAGATTGATTTGGGATTGAGATAAAAAAGCGAATCAGGTATGGTTCGCTTTTTTTCGGGACTAGACACTAGTATCTAGATTAGACAGAGAACACTGCACTTTTCAAAAGCGCAATCCTCAGTATCTCAGTTGTCTTTAACTTTACTATTGCCAACTCATAAAAGTTTATCACTAAATAAATGTTCACTTACATAAATAGATATCAAGTAGGCGGTGGGATTGCCTTAAGAAAAAATGTTTTTAAAGCAAAAACGTTGAATATCCTTAATTTTGCTGAATGTTTTACCTTTTACTGACTTGAATATGTCCGGGTTTTTTAATAATTCTTCTGCCTGAGTGTAGCTCAGTTGATTTTTACGTAATTGATCAATTGTAGTGCTCTGTCTCACCTCAAACATAGATTCAGTCCAGCTTCCATATTCTGGGAGGTAAAAAAGTCGATCTCCATATGTCCAAAAACTCCCTTTGATTGGAATCCCTTTATATAAGGGAGACTGAATGAACAGATCTTCCTCTTTTTTCCATTGAGAGAAGGGCATATTGTTTAGCATTCTAATTTCTGAAGTTGTTGAGCATAATTCAGAAAAAAACATGAATAAAGTGCTTGAGAAGGTTTGATATTTTCTAAAAAAATAAATGTGCTTACCATTACTGAATACACTTGGGGATAATCTGTGAAGTTCTGAGATAAAGGGATTTTTGTTGAGGACTTCGAGTTGAAGCTTTTGAGTATTAAAAAAAGCGATTTGATCCTCAGAAGTAAAAATTGGGAAAAAGGTATGATTGTCATCTTTTTTAATTATCTTTAGATTTGGATAATCAATTTTATGTGATTGATAAAAATAGCGATCGCTTAGTGGGTCATATAAGTAAATTTCGAAGTCAAATGGAATGGATTTTAAAGCGTCATTGTAATTTAAATCTAAAATTTCATGTTTATAAAAAACATTTTTTTGATCTGTGATATAGCTGTTTTCTTGCCAGATTTTTTCATGGGGTTGAAAGGAGGTTAAATATCTTAAGTGATATGGATCTGTTGATTTTAATTGTTGTCCTTCAACATAAGTCGATTCACCATTCGTCATGATATTTTTAATTATTAGCTTATAGTTTTGCTTACCATTTTTTAACTGATATAGAGGGTAGTGGTATCCTGATTTTGTAATTTTTCTCCCCAATAACATCGCATCTATTTTTTCAGATAAAGTAGGATCGATCGAATCTGAACTTGCCCTAAAATTCCAATCACAAAAATAAGTATTTTGATGATCAGTCAGATAGCCCCCTCCCAGATAAATTAAACGAGAAGGGCTTAGATTAGGAATTTTTTGAAATCCACAATACACATTGTTCTTATCTAGGGCTATATTTTTTCTTCGATTTTGATCTTGATCAAAAGAATCTTTCCAATGGAAATGTTGAGCCAATGTTTTAAATGAGTTTACATCCGCTTCTGGAATGGGAACGCCATATCGAGCAAGTGGAATGGGGAAAAAGTAATAAATTTGATTATTAAATTTTTGAAAATGAGACGATTCATTTTTAATAAGAGCGACCCCTGTACGGTTAAAATAATCTGTGATGAGTCCTGGAGGGGAGAATTGCGCTAAGCGTTCCTCCTTGCTTAAAGTGGGTTTGGTGAATTGAGGAAATAGATAGATTAAGACTAGTATGGTTAAAGCAATCCCTATCATTTTTATATTTGACATGCATCCTCACATGAGCAATGAAATTTTATTCTTGAAGTATTAGGTTATTTAATTTTTAGTATTTAATAGAGAAATTCTCTGTCTTTCAACTTTCTTCAATTTTGCCACAACCAACTCATAAGAATTCAGCACCAAATCTTTAATCAAAGATTCATCCAGATCTTCCTCCTCGTAAACTGAAATCCAATGCTGTTTATTCATATGCCAGCCAGTACGAATATATGGATAAATATCCCGCAGCATTGCACCGTGCTCAGGCTCGACTTTTAAATTAATGGCAGCTTTACTTTGCAAATGAAAAGTCAGCATAAAGACTTTATCCATGACTTTATAAACATCACAGCCCTTGCCAAAAGGCTGGGTGACTGTTACTTCAGGAAGTTTTAAAGCAGTTTGGGCAGTAAGAGTGTGTAAGGTCATAAGCTGTGAATAAATAAAAAAACTGTGGATAGTGTTTAAATTATCCACAGTTTTTATTTTAGATGTGAATAAATTAAGAAGAACAGCTGACCATTACTTCTGGCACATCACTTGGCAATGGTGCTAAATCTTCAGGCTGTTCCAGATCTGACTGTTTCAGATAAGGCTGACTCAATAATTTAAACAGGCGGTCTACTTCAGAAAAATCATCCCGCTCTGCCAGTTCAATGGCTTTCTGTGCCATGTGATTGCGCAGAATGTAATGCGGATTGGCTTGCTTCATGGCGGCATCCAGTTCTTCAATATCCTGATGTGCACGAATAGTTTCATATTGTGTCAGGAAAGCTTCAAACTGACGGCGATCCAGACAATCATCTTTAATAGCGTCATAGTCTTTATTTTGCAGGCGGATAAAACTCTGAGTGTAGTCCAGTTGCTCGCTTTGCAAAATGCGTAGAAATGCCATCGCACAATCAAAACTGTCTTTATGAAAACTTGGCAAGCCCATTTTCTGGTTTAAACCGTGTTTGTAATGTTCCAAGAACGTCTGCTCATAATGTTCCAGACAGTAGGCCAGATCCTGTTTCCATTGTTCTTTGTCATAATCCGCAGGGCAGAGGGGAACCAGATTGTTTAACCATTGCCACAAGTTCCAGTGCCCGATACTTGGTTGTTGCTGATAGGTATAACGCCCCTGATAATCCGAATGGTTATTGATCCAGTTCGGACGGAAGCGCTCCATAAAGCCATAAGGACCAAAGTCCAAAGTTGAACCGGTAATATTCAGGTTGTCAGTATTCATCACGCCATGTGCAAAACCAACCAATTGCCATTTGGCAATCATGACGGCAGTGCGCTGAATAACTTTGGTGGCAAAGCTCAGAATCGGCTGTTCGGCTTGCAGGCATTCCGGATAATGCCATTCAATACATTTCTGGGTAAATTCAGCCAGCAGATCCGGCTGATATTGATTGATCCATTCAAAATGCCCGAAACGAATATGACAGTCTGAGGTACGTAACATCATTGCACCGGGTTCGAGCTTTTCGCGTTGAATGCCTTGCGTTGAGGAAGTAAAGCCAACCGCATTGCTCGACGCTACACCCAAAGAATTTAAAGCATGACCCGCCAGATATTCACGAATCACCGAACGCAGTACTGCACGCCCATCACCCATACGCGAATAGGGCGTTGCACCCGCACCTTTTAAATGCAGGTCAATAGTCTGACCTTCCTGATCAAGGATCTGTGCAATTAACAGGCCGCGACCATCTCCCAATTGTCCAGCCCATTGACCAAACTGATGACCTGCGTAGACCATGGCCAAGGGTTGAAACTCAGCAAAGACTTTCTGACCACTACACATCTCGACCCATTGCGCTTTGTCTTCATCTGACCATTGCAGTTGTTCTGCCAAAGCTACGTTAAAATGCCCGGCTTTTGCGCCTTTCAACGGTAGCGGAACTTGATGGTGGTAAAGGGCAGCAGGAAGGGTTTGATAACGAGAGTTAAAATACATGGCACTCAGTACAGGCTTGGAATACCTTGACTATAACAAAGTTGCCTGTAGAAAACTGTTGTATAAACGAGAGTTCAAGTTATCTTTCAGACATAAAAAAAGCCCCGATTGGGGCTTTTTTGTGAGCAGTTTTTATTAAGATACTGCTGATTTTTTCAAATTACGAACCAGTAGATTTAAGGTTGCCCGGTGATGGGATAAACGCTGTTCAACCAGCTGGAATTCAACTTTCAGTTTGTCATCCATCTGGTGAATTTTTTCTGCCATAGAAGCCTTTTTCACCTGAATTTCTTGCTCTTTCAGTTTGGCCCAGTCATTTAAAGTTTGGGTAAAGGCATCATATTCCTGTGCAATCTTGGTTTTCACAGTAATGATGTCTTCAGAAACATCATGGCCATACACCGCAAGATCCTGTTCAGCATATTTAAACTTCATTGCCAGTTCTGCTTTTTTGATATTAAAGCTAGGAATACGACGTAAGTTTTTGGCTAAACCCAGTTTAGAACAGGTCCAGATCAACCATTTGGTTGGATCGTATTGCCACCATTTCACGCCATTACGGTAATCGTACTGGAAAATGTGGTGGTAATTATGATAACCCTCACCCCAGGTGGCAATCGCAAGTACGAAGTTGTCACGTGCAGTGTTTTCGTCGGTATAAGGACGATTACCCCACATGTGACACAGCGAGTTGATGAAGAAAGTCACATGATGGCTCAGGATTAAACGCACTAATCCACCCAGCAGCAAGACTCCCCAGACATCGCCGACTGCCCAGCCAATTGGAAGCAAAATAGCAGCATGAACGGCAATCACTAATGGAATATAGTATTTGTCCTGAAACATGACCACTTTGTCTTTTAACAGATCTGGCGCATTTTTATAGTTTGCCACACCTGATGGATAATCACGTAACATCCAGCCGATATGTGCATACCAGAAACCTTTGTTGATCGAGTACGGATCTTGATCCACATCATCGACATGACGATGATGAGTACGGTGACCAGATGCCCAGAACAAGATACTATTCTGTACAGCAAATGTACCCATAATCATTAAGATGATTTTTAATGGTAGAGTGGCTTCATAAGCACGATGTGCCCACAGGCGATGGTATCCTGCTGTAATGCCAAGGCTGCTTACGCCCAGTAAAACAAACATGCTGATCCAAGCGGCGGCGCTAAAATCATGGTGATACGCATATAACGGAATTGCAATCAGGGCGACAATGGGTAATAACACCAATGCAAACACTGCAATCCAGTTAATGGGGGCTTTGGGTAAGGGAGCATTCATCTCCAACAGCACTCCTAGAACCTCGGAAGGTTTAACAAAAAGCAGAAACCACTGTTGATTTTAACAGCAGCCTATCTTGTTTATATTAGCATGTGGCCTATAGCATCACTAGCATTATTGTACGGTTGTATTGTACTTGTCAGTAACAGGATAAGTAGGGCAAAAACGACCATTTTGCCAGTCTAGACGGGGCTTGATTTCCGACTAAGTGACTGAGGATTATCGGTCTTTTAGACTATTTAATTGGGCTAATATTAAGCGATTTAACTGTTCGTCATTTCTACAATATTGCCAGAAAATTTGCAGAATATATCTCATAGAAAATTAATTTAACATTCAAGTCGAATCAATCTAAAAGTCAGACACGCTTTAATAGCTTGACATGAAATCGAGCTGTCTTAAATAAAACGATTTGAACTGATCAATAATCAGGCTGTTTTTTAGAGTTGCTGCAGCATCAGTTTTGGGTAATCGGTAATCAGCCCTTGAATTCCCCAATCACGCAGCTCTTTGGCTCGGCTCACATCATTGACCGTCCAGACACTGATATTCAATTCAGCAGCCTGGGTGGCCTGAATCAGGTCTTTGCTGGCCAGCTCATTCATCCAGCCAATATGACAGCAATCCAGTTCTAGCGCCTGATCAATCGCTTGATATTTTAGGTCGGTTTCGATGAGTAAACCGCGTTTTAGCCGGGAATTTTGCTGTTTGAAGGCTTGCAGGACTTTGGCATCAAAACTGGTAATGATGGCCGCCTGCTCATAGCCTTGCAGTTGCTGTGCAACGCCCAGTGCAATTTTCTCAGCCGCAGCTTCGGAATCGACACTTTTGATTTCGACTTCAATATGCTCAAAGTCTCGAATGACATTTAAGGTCTGATTTAAAAGGGGAGTGGCTTCGACTTTATTCCAGTCTGACCAGGTCACAGCATGATTATAGTGTGCAAGATCTTGACGATTGCATTCATATAAATGCTTTTGCAAACCTGTGGTTCGCACAAAATCATCATCATGCATGATGATTAAGGCATTGTCTTTGAGCTGACGCACATCAAACTCAACGGCGCGAATACCGATGTCTTGAATATATTGAAAACCGCCTAGGGTATTTTCAGGGGCTTCGCCACGTGCACCACGATGACCAATTATGCGCATAGACTGCCCATAAATTGAGAAGTTGATTTCATTGTATGCGTGCTATGTGACAAAAAGATGATAAGGCTTATTGTCGTCAGATGCACTGTAAAATCAAGATACATCTGACGCGTATTTTTAGATTTAGAATCAAGAAATAATTCTAGTTTTCGATGCTGTCATTGATATTTTTTTGCCACAGCACTTCTGAACCGCCCTCGCTGCGTTGCAAGGTGCGCGATGCTACAAATAGCCAGTCTGATAAACGGTTCAGCAGTTGTAGCGACGCTGTCTGAATATTCTGGTCGCGAGAGTGGACTGACATCACACTACGTTCTGCGCGGCGGCAGACTGCACGTGCTTGATGGGCAAGGCTACAGACCATGGTTCCCGCAGGTAAAATAAAGTCTTTCAGCATCGGTAAGCTTTCATTCATACGGTCGATATCATTTTCTAAAAATTCAATCGATACTGGTAAGACAAGATTAAAGCCGGGAATACAGACTTCACCACCTAAATCGAATAACCAGTGTTGAATTAAGCTAAGAGATTTATCCCACTTGGCTTTGTCCTCAATTGTACTTAAAGCAATGTGTGAGCGAAGTACACCAATCACGGCATTCAGTTCATCGACATCACCAAGCGCATCAATACGTAAGTCATCTTTTGGTACACGTGAACCATCACCGAGACCTGTGGTGCCTGAATCGCCTGTGCGGGTATAAATTTTACTTAAACGGTGACCCATATGAGTTCCTTGAAAATGCGTTAATATTAAAAAAGGATAATGTCTTATGACATTATCCTGAGTTTTTAGCTTGAGTGCATTAGTATTTAAATGTTACGCCTACAGAAGCTAAACGACCGCCATTGTTGTAGTACGAATTTGAACCGTTGTATGCAGTTTTAAACTTCACATCGCCAACATTTTCAATATTAGTAAATAATTTGATGTGTTGATTTAAATTCCAATAAGCATTTAAGTCTATAGTGGTGTAGCCAGGAACATTCGTTAATGGAGAGTTTTCGTCATCAGCAAAGTCTTTAGATTTTGATTTCGCAACAATTGATGTACTTAATCCATATACATCATTTTGAATACCTGCAGAGATCGTTAACGATTGTCTTGGACGGCGAATTAATTCAATGCCTGTATCTTCATTTTGCGTTTTGACGTAAGCATATTCACCACTTACAAACAGTTCATTATTCTGCCATTTAAGCCCCAATTCACCGCCCATCATTTTCGCTTTACTTGTGTTCACATAGGTAGATGAAGATGTTTGAGTCTCCTCATTCCAATCGGATACATAATCAATGAGATTTTTGACTTTGGTCTCGTATACTGAGGCAGATGTTGAGAAACCATAGGCTAAGTCTTGATCAATGCCAATCTCGAACGAAATGCTTTCTTCAGGTTCCAAGTTTGGATTGCCAGTAGTGATATAGGTAACAGGTGTTGGCTTAGTATATGTATCAATAAATGTACTTGCATAAAAAAGCTGATTGCCAGTCGGTGCTTTAAAACCAGTCCCGACATTGGTGTAAACACTGGTTTTGGCATTTAGGTTATATCGCCCTGCGAGTTGACCGACGACATGACTTCCAAACTTGTCATGATCTTCTAAACGTAAACCTGCTTGAGTATGCACTTTATCTGAATCGTAATTATGTTGTGCATAGTATCCAGTACTGTCTAAGTCCTGTTTTTGTCCCAAAATTGCATAACTTTCAATATTTGCTTTCTTTAAACTGGCACCCAAAAGAAAATGCTGTGTATTAGATAATTTCCATTTTGCACTTAAATCAGCTTCATCACGTTCAGTGTTAAATAGATAGCTATTTCCTGATCCCAATAACTCATCTTTGAAGTTTGAGTATTGTCCATTTAATAACAGGTTCGGTGAAACTTGAGCACTTGCTTTAGCAATAAGGACTTGGTTTAAAAAATTTTGTGAGCCGTAGTGGTAAACATTGGTTCCTTCATTTTCGCTAAAACTTAGGCTGGTACTGTATTTCTCTTTGTCGAGACCCAATTTCGCGCTATAACCTTTTTGGTCGTAGCCTGCATCTTCTTTTGCTTTATTGGTGACGGGAGTACCATCACTTTCAAGGCGCTGACCTTTAATTTGAGCATATACACCAGACTGATCTACGAAATCTGCACCAATTACAGATTTATACGTTTTATTCTCACCAATTTCATTTGTGAGTGAAAACCCAGTTTTTTTAGGTGTAGCAGAAATCACATTGATGACACCACCAATCGCATCTGTACCATACTGAACGGATGCAGGACCTCTTAAGACTTCAATACGTTGAATATCGCTTAAATCTATATAAGGAATATTAGAGCCACCATCTAGAGCGGTATTTAAACTGACGCCATCTTTTAAAAATAGAAGGTGCTTTGAATCTGTACCACGAAGGAACGCAGATGTCGTTTGACCAATACCACCTGATTGCACAATGTTAATAGATGCTTCTCTATTCAGTAGAGAACCTAAATCTGCAATAGGAGATTGTTGAATTTGCTGTTCGCCGATGACTGAAATCCGCGCAGGCACATTTTCAATCTTTTCTTCTGAACGTGTAGCTGTAATAACGATGGTTTCTAAAGATACTTTTGCAGTCGCTTGTTCTTGCGCAAAAACAGATGAAGTAGAACCCAACGCAAGTGCGATCGCACCGACCAAAGCAGTCGGTTGAAATTGAATAGACATAATGTGCTCCATACATTCACTTCCCCGTGAATGATTGAGTGAGAGAACACAACAAGCAGGTATCCGGACTTAAATGTGCAAAGCAGCGACTTTGCTGTATATCCACCTTCCCACATCAAGATGCAGTGGTGTAAACCGAAGAGTTTAAATTGATAGACGTTTCATTTTTTACCGTTGCGGGGGCAGTGCTGGATTTACACCAGCTTCCCTAAAGCCTGAAGGCTTGGACTTGCTGCAAAGTGAGCGCAGTATAAAGTCAGTATGAGTTATATACAATCTGCATAGAGAATAATCCGGATGAACTTTACGCAAGTCAGAAAAATTGCATTACAATGATTTGCCCCAATCTTATAGATTGTTCAATACATTGGTAGATCTAGAGCCAACATAATATGCGAACCCGTGCCAAAATTTGTGGAATTACCCGAGTCGAAGATGTACATGCCGTAGTCAATGCTGGCTGTGACGCGATAGGATTTGTATTTTATCCCCCGAGTCCGCGTCATGTCACTTTAGAGCAGGCTGAAATCCTGATCCGGGCGATTCCGGCGTATGTGCAGGCTGTAGGTTTATTTGTGAATAGTCATGCAGATGAAATTCAGGATATTCTGAAAACCGTTCCACTGGATATTTTACAATTTCATGGCGATGAAACACCTGAACAGTGTCAGGCTATCGCCCAGCAAGTCAGACGCCGCTGGTATAAAGCCATTCAGGTAAAACCTGATCTTGACGTAGTTGTAGAAATTCAACGTTATCAAGATGCAGGCGCGAGTGCAGTGCTGTTAGACGCATGGCATCCTGATCTGAAAGGTGGTACGGGCCACAGCTTCGATTGGGACACATTTCCCAAACTTGATATTCCCTTGATCTTGGCAGGCGGTTTAAATCCTGACAATATTGAACAGGCAATTCTCACCACACAGGCCTATGCCGTAGATGTGAGTGGCGGTGTCGAGTCCGCAAAAGGTATTAAAGACCAACAACTCATAGAACGCTTTATGCAAGGAGTCCATCGTGGATCAGCAAAATACTAGCCAGAACAGTCAGGCAGTTGACTATACCCAATTCCCGGATGAACGCGGGCATTTCGGTATTCATGGCGGACGTTTTGTGTCAGAAACACTCATGGCGGCTTTAGAAGACTTGGAAAAGCTCTACTTCCGTATGAAAGATGATGCACAGTTTTTGGCAGAATTTGACCGTGATCTGGCGTTTTACGTCGGTCGTCCGAGTCCTTTATATCATGCTGAACGATGGTCGAAAGAGTTGGGTGGTGCGCAAATTTATCTGAAACGTGAAGACCTGAACCATACCGGTTCACATAAGGTCAACAACACTATTGGTCAGGCCTTGCTTGCAAAATTGTCAGGCAAAAAACGTATTATTGCCGAAACAGGTGCCGGTCAGCATGGTGTAGCAACCGCCACAATTGCAGCACGTTTAGGTCTTGAGTGCGTGGTATTTATGGGCGCTGAAGATGTCAAACGTCAGGCCATGAACGTGTACCGTATGCGTTTGCTTGGTGCGACAGTTGTGCCTGTACAAAGTGGCTCTAAAACCTTGAAAGATGCCATGAACGAAGCCATGCGTGACTGGGTCACCAATGTCGATTCAACTTACTATGTGATTGGTACCGTGGCAGGCCCACATCCATATCCGCAGCTGGTACGTGATTTCCAGTCGATTATTGGCCGTGAAGCACGCCGTCAGATTCAGGAGCAAGCTGGTCGTCTGCCTGATGCCTTGGTAGCCTGTGTTGGTGGTGGTTCCAATGCAATGGGCTTGTTCTATCCATTCCTGAACGATCAAGATGTGCAAATGTACGGTGTAGAAGCCGCGGGTTTGGGTATTGAAAGCGGTAAACATTCAGCGCCATTGAATGCCGGTCATGTCGGTGTACTGCATGGAAACCGAACTTACCTGATGTCTGATAAAGAAGGTCAGATCATTGAAACGCATTCAATTTCTGCCGGTCTGGATTATCCGGGTGTGGGGCCAGAACATAGCTTCCTGAAAGATATGGAACGTGTGAACTATGTACCGATCACGGACAATGAAGCCCTACAGGGTTTCCGTGATTTAACCAAGATTGAAGGCATTATTCCGGCGCTGGAAAGCGCACATGCCATGGCTTATGTGTCTAAACTTGCACCGACCATGGACAAGGATCAAATCATTATTGCGACGGTTTCAGGTCGTGGTGATAAAGACTTGATGACTGTGGCACGTATTGATGGCGTGGAAATGGTTGAGATGTAACTGTTCTGATCAGCCTCTCCCTATGGGATAGGTTTGGAGAGGGTAAGTTAAAAAAAATCGTGCTAAGAAAACTTGGCACGATTTTTTATTGAGTAGATTTTGAAAAAATACACTGGTATGGAATTAAGAAAACTCACCTTCAGCGCGTTCTTTGGCCCATTCGCGTAAAACAAATTTCTGCAATTTTCCGGTCGAGGTTTTTGGAATTTCGGTAATCACAACATCTTTAGGCACTTTAAAACGCGCCAGATGCTGTTTGCAAAATTCTATAATCTCTTCCGCTGTTGCAGTTTGTCCTGCTTTGAGTTCTACAAAGGCACATGGTACTTCCTGCCAGCGTGGATCCGGCTTGGCCACAACAGCTGCCGTTAAAATGGCAGGATGTTGATACAGCACTTCTTCGACTTCTAGCGAGGAAATATTTTCCCCTCCGGAAATAATCACGTCTTTAGATCGGTCAGTAATTTTGGCATAGCCATCAGGCTGACACACGGCCAGATCGCCGGTATGGAACCAGCCACCGGCAAAAGCTTCTGCGGTCGCTTCCGGATTTTTCAGATAACCTTTCATCACGATATTGCCACGGAACATGATCTCACCCATGGTCTGACCATCATGCGGAACTTCCTGCATGGTGTCAGGATCAAGCACTTTCATACCATCTTGTAGCGGATATGGCACGCCCTGACGTGAATGCAATTGCGCCTGTTCCTGAATAGACAAATCACTCCAGCCAGCTTGTGATGCACAGAGCGCAGAAGGGCCGTAGGTTTCAGTCAAGCCATAGACATGTGTCACGTTAATTCCGATATTACGCATGCCTTCGATAATCGCAGCTGGCGGTGCAGCACCCGCGACCATCACTTCGACACGATGGTCAATTTTGGTCTTTTTCTCTTCAGGCGCGTTAATCAGCATCGACAGGACAATCGGTGCACCACAGAAATAATCGACTTTATGTTCAGCAATTAGTTTGAAAATCAGTTCGGCATCGACTTTACGCAGGCAGACGTTGGTTCCGCCGTTGGCCGCCATAGTCCATGCAAAGCACCAGCCATTACAGTGGAACAGTGGCAGTGTCCATAAATAGGTGGCACGCGGCATCATGCCACAAGCAATGATATTACTGGCGGCATTAATGTAGGCACCGCGGTGATGATAGACCACACCTTTCGGATTACCCGTGGTACCAGAGGTATAACTTAAGCTGATGGCATCCCATTCATCTTGAGGCAAATGCCAGTCAAAATTTGCATCGCCTTGGGCAATCCAGTCTTCATATTCGATTTGACCAATACGGCTGTCTTCACCTTCAAACTCTGCATCGGCCACATCAATCACATAGATCTCTTGTGAAACCAGCGCCAGTGCTTCGGTCGCAAGTGCAGTAAATTCAGGGTCGACCAATAAGACTTTGCTTTCAGCATGTTCCAGCATAAAGGCGAGAGTCTTGGCATCCAGACGGGTATTTAAGGTATTGAGTACCGCACCTGCCATCGGCACAGCAAAGTGCGCTTCAATCATGGCAGGGACGTTAGGCAGCAGGACAGACACGGTATCATTTTTACCGATGCCTAATTTTTGGAGTTGGTTGGCAAACTGACGGCAGCGATTGTATTTTTCACGCCAGGTAATGCGGCGCTGACCATGAATAATCGCATTTTGATTCGGATAGATATAAGCTGCACGATCTAGATAGCGTAAAGGTGACAAGGCTACAAAATTTGCGGGGGTACGCGGTAATTCATCGTATGCGCTAACCATGGTAAAACTCCGTTGTATCGTTATTTTCATATCCTTTTGAAAAGATATGCACTTCTTCGAAATCTTGCATTTATGCTTTAGTCGAGTAAATTAATATAAATTTTAAGTCATTGAATATTAATTAAAATATTTAGCCCTATTTGATTTTTTTGAACCCGTGGGTTCCCATATTTGATTTTTTAGGTATTTTACTCTAATTGAGTCAGTAAAATAATATGAGCCAGAGAATAATAATGAAAATACAACAGGCGAATGCAGTCTGGCGAAACTGGTCAGGGAGTCAGCACAGCGCTCCTCAAGTTTTTCAGCCCAGAGAAATAAGCGAATTACAAGGTTTGGTGAAGTCACAGGCAAAGATTCGTGCAGTAGGTGCGGGGCATTCATTTAGTGCTTTGGCTAAAACCAATGATGTGCTGCTTCATCTCGATCATTTAAAAGGTGTGGTGGCTTTGGATGAGGCAAAAGTTCAATGTACCGTGCACGCTGGTACGCGTTTATATGATTTAGGTGAATATATTGCCCCGATCAATCAAGCTTTACCCAATCAGGGTGACATTGATCAGCAAAGTCTGGCGGGAGCGATTTCCACGGGAACGCATGGCACCGGCATCGATTTACCCTGTTTATCTGCTTTTGTGGACGGTTTTGAATTGCTGACTGCAGATGGAGAGCTGTTGCAATGTAATCATCAGCAGAATACCGAGATATTTCAAGCGGGGCGTGTGGCGTTAGGTAGTCTGGGGATATTGACCAAAATTACCCTGCAAAATCGTCCGCGCTATAAATTAAAAGAACAGATTCGGCTGTGTCCATTAAAAGACATATTTGCGCATATCGATCAATGGAAACATCAGCACCGGCATATTGAATTTTGGGCTTTTCTTCATTCTGATCAGGTCATGCTAAAAACCCTGGATGAAACGAATGATGAAATTCAGCCAAGGCAGGAGAACTGGCCATCTGAAGATGCGTTATTGACTTTGTGTTCTGAATTGACCCGATTTATTCCTGCATCTAATCCTTATCTGCAAAAATTATTGGGTGTTTTTGTTAAACCGAGTTGTTATGTGGATTGGTCATCCCGGATTTTTCCGACTCCGCGTCAGACCAGATTTAATGAAATGGAATATCAGCTTCCGGTCGATTCCGGCTTGCAATGTCTGGAGGAGGTTTTAGCCACCTTAAGGAAGCAGAATGTGCCGATGTTTTTCCCGATCGAATTCCGTTATGTCAAAGCCGATGAGATCTGGCTGAGTCCTTTTTATCAGCGTGATTCGGTTTCGATTTCGATTCATCAGTTTTATAAACAGGATTGCCGAGCTATTTTCGATCTGGTCGAGCCGATTTTTCAGAAGTATCAGGGACGGCCACATTGGGGAAAGTTGCACAGCATGACAGCCGCTTCGCTACGTGATCTCTATCCGAAATGGGATGATTTTATGAGATTGCGCCAGCAACTGGACCCACAGCAAAAGTGGCTGAATCCGCATTTACAGCAGTTATTTTTGTCTGAATAGCAGGAGCGAATTATGCAATCGAAGTATTTTCAGCAACTGACCCAAGATTTGCAGCAGCAGGGAACTGGTACACCGCAACTGATTCTGGATCTGGCTCAATATCAGCAGAATCTGGAGATTGTACAGGCAAAAATCCCTGCGCAGCTCAAGCCGCGTCTGGTGGTGAAGTCTCTAGCCAGTATCCAGCTACTTAAACTGGCCAGTGAAAAGCTGAATACCCGACGATTTATGGTATTTCATTTACCCCATCTTTTAGAAATGATGAGAGCATTTGAACAGGCTGATATCTTGCTGGGTAAACCGATGCCAATTCATGCGGTACAAGGTTTTTATCAAAACGTTCCTGAACAAAATAAAGCAAATGATCAAAGCAATATTCAATGGCTGATCGATGACATAAAGCGCTTGAAGCAATATCTGCAATTCGCTCAAGAATCTAATCTTCAGTTAAATATCAATATTGAAATTGATGTCGGCTTACATCGTGGTGGGGTGAGTAGCCAGCAACAGTTAATAGCCTTACTCAAACTCATTCAGCAACATCCCGACGCTCTCAGGCTTTCGGGGTTGATGGGCTATGATGCACATGTCGCCAAATTGCCGAATATTTTGAAAAGCCCCGAAAAAAGTTATCAGCAATCGCAGCAGATTTATCAACAATATAAAAATACTATTCAGCAGCAATTCCCAGATTTATGGCGGGCAGATTTGTGTTTTAACGGTGGTGGCAGTCCGACCTTTATGCAGCATTGCCAGCAGAGTGTCTGTAATGATCTGGCTTTTGGCTCGATGCTGCTCAAACCCAGTGACTTCGATCTGGACAATTTATCCGCTTTAAAATGTGCGCTCTGGATTGCCACACCGATTTTAAAGGTATTGTCTTATAGCCAGATTCCGGGTCTGGAAATGCTGAATCATTTGCCGCATCGGCATAAAGCACTGTTTATCTATGGTGGCTATTGGCAGGCAGATTATATTTATCCTGAAAAAAGCCAGCCGCATCTGTTGTATGGTCGCAGTAGTAATCAGGAAATGCTTCAGGTACCTAGGCAATGCGATATTCATGTCGATGATTATGTGTTTTTAAGGCCGACACAAAGTGAAGCCATCATTCCACAATTTGCCCAGCTCTATGTTTATCGTGAGAGAACATTTATTGAGTGGCAGACTTTCCGGGAATAACCACATTTTGAATTAAAAGATGAGCCTAAGTCTTTAAAGATCAGGGAAAGATTTGGGAGTAAATCTGATTTTTATTGGGGAAAAGGTTTAATCATGCGGCCAAGCCGTGTAAAATTCGAATCGATTTTATTTATCCACCGTTTTTATCTTTTGAGGTTTTCCTCGATCATAATCTCGCGGTGACATGCTCCATGGTACGGGGCATCACTCCTTAAGGATTTCTTATGCCAATTATCACTTTGCCAAATGGCGATCAAAAACAGTTTGATCAAGCCGTATCTGTGATGGACGTTGCACTCAGCATTGGTCCTGGTCTTGCAAAAAATACCGTTGCTGGTCGTGTAAACGACCGTTTAGTGGATGCGTCTGATCTCATCACTGAAGATGCAACCTTACAAATTATTACGCCTAAAGACGAAGCCGGTGTCGAAATTATTCGTCACTCTTGCGCGCATTTGGTGGGTCATGCGGTTAAGCAACTGTTCCCAGAAGCAAAGATGGTCATTGGTCCGGTCATTGAAGAAGGTTTCTACTATGACATTTGGATGCCACGTCCATTCACATTAGACGACATGGCAGCCATCGAAGAGCGTATGAAAAAGCTCATCGATCAAGACTATGATGTTGTGAAAAAAATGACCCCGCGTGACGAAGTGATTGCAGAATTCACAGCGCGTGGCGAAGAATACAAATTACGCTTGATCAACGACATGCCTGAAGAAACACAAATGGGCTTGTACTACCATCAAGATTACTTGGATATGTGCCGTGGTCCGCACGTTCCAAATACCAAATTCTTAAAATCGTTCAAGCTGACTAAAATCTCGGGCGCTTACTGGCGCGGTGATGCGAAAAACGAACAATTACAACGTATTTATGGTACAGCGTGGGCAGACAAGAAACAGCTTGCAGCTTATGTAAAACGTATTGAAGAAGCAGAAAAACGCGATCACCGTAAAATTGGTAAAGCGCTAGACTTGTTCCATATGCAAGAAGAAGCACCGGGTATGGTGTTCTGGCATCCGAACGGCTGGACCATTTACCAGGTACTTGAACAATACATGCGTAAAGTTCAGCAAGACAACGGCTATGAAGAAATCCGTACCCCGCAAGTGGTTGATTTCACGCTGTGGGAAAAATCAGGACATGCTGCCAACTATGCAGACAACATGTTCACCACGCATTCTGAAAACCGTAACTACGCGGTTAAACCAATGAACTGTCCTTGTCACGTACAAGTGTTCAACCAGGGTTTAAAATCATACCGTGATCTTCCGGTACGTCTGGCAGAATTTGGTTCATGTCACCGTAACGAGCCATCAGGTTCTTTACACGGCATTATGCGTGTACGTGGCTTTACCCAAGATGATGCGCATATCTTCTGTACCAAAGAACAGATTGGGCCTGAAGTTGCAGACTTTATCAAATTGACACTCGACGTATACAAAGATTTTGGCTTCGAAGAAGTACAAATGAAATTATCAACACGTCCTGAAAAACGTGTCGGTGATGACAAACTTTGGGATATGGCTGAAAAATCTTTAGCAGATGCTTTAGATGCTGCGGGTCTTGAATGGGAGCTTCAGCCGGGCGAGGGTGCATTCTATGGTCCAAAGATTGAATTCTCTCTGAAAGACTGTCTGGGGCGTGTCTGGCAGTGTGGTACCATTCAGTGTGACTTTAACTTGCCAGAACGTTTAGATGCGTCTTATGTCACAGAAGATAACGACCGCGATCAGCCAGTAATGTTACATCGTGCAATTCTTGGCAGTTTTGAACGTTTTATTGGTATACTGATTGAACACTACGCAGGTTTCATGCCACCTTGGTTGGCGCCGATGCAAGCGTGTGTGATGAATATTACCGATTCTCAGGCAGAAGCATGTGAGTCAGTTGTCGCAAAACTTAAAGAAAACGGTATTCGTGCAATTTCTGACTTGAGAAATGAGAAAATCGGCTTTAAGATTCGTGAACGTACTTTAGAGCGTATTCCTTACTTACTGGTACTTGGGGACCGTGAAGTTGAAGAAGGTACAGTAAACGTCCGTACCCGCTCAGGAAAAAATTTGGGTACTATGTCAATCGATGCTTTCGTTGACCTAGTAAAAGCAGCCGTTGCCGAACGCGGCCGGTACATTGTGGAGTAACAGCGATTAAACAGCCTGACCGTAATCAACAGGGCGGTAACAAATCAAACCGTCCTGCCTTGAATGATGAAATTCGTGCGAAAGAAGTCCGTCTTGTAGACGAAAATGGTGAGCAAAAAGGGATTGTAAGCTTAGCTGAAGCCCTGCGCGCAGCAGAAAGTGTGGAACTTGATCTTGTCGAGATCGTAGCCAATGCTGAGCCACCAGTATGTAAGATCATGGACTTCAACAAGCATTTGTTTGATCTTAAGCAAAAGCAGAAAGAAGCGAAGAAAAAACAACATCAAGTCCAGGTGAAAGAAATCAAGCTACGCCCGGGTACTGATGTTGGTGATTACAACGTAAAACTACGTGCAATCATCAAGTTCCTTGAAGAAGGTAACAAGGTGAAAATCACCCTTCGTTTCCGTGGCCGTGAAATGGCGCACCAACAGTTGGGTCTGGCTCAATTGCAAAAAATTGAAGCTGACGTGGCTGAATTCGGTACTGTTGAACAGATGCCGAAAATGGAAGGCCGTCAAATGGGTATGCTGCTTGGTCCTAAAAAGAAAAAGTAAGCACTCATGAAGCGAAAAAAGCCCTGCAGATGCAGGGCTTTTTTTATGCCCTAAAATTCCAAGCAGTTTGTATGGCCTGCATAATCTGTTGAGCCTGTTGCCGGGAAAACATTGACAATTGAATCCGGAAAAATCCGAGACAGATTTGATTGATCAGATCAGGCTGGCATAATCTAAAATCTAGCGTGCCATCGCGTTGACTGATGAGATGCGCTGGAGTTCTACTCAGCCAGCGCTTGAGATGGGCTTTGAGAGAATCGTATCGCGGATTCAGAAAGCTATAGTGTACCGAGTGTCGTTTTAAGCAGAGGCTGATCCGGAAACCGGCCAAAGTATAATAAATTGCCTGAGACGTTATTTTTAGTTTGGTTCCCAGCATGAGCAGCGAAAGACCAAGAAAGCCGCCGATATAAACATAAAAGCCAGGCGACTCCTGCCATAAAAATAACAATCCTTGCAGAAAGCTGGAATTGCTACGCAGACTGCTTAAATAAAAAATGCTGAATATGCCAACCGGATAACAGAGTAGTAAATATCCGATAGCGCGCATGATCGGACTACTCTGATGAAACAAGATTTTTTCTGACGCGTTCATAGCTTATTTTTATGATCATAAAGCGTATTATTTTAATGAGCTTAGAGAATCTGGAGTTAAAAAGAAAGGCCCTTTTGGGCCTTCTTTTAAGTCAAATCCAGCTTATTCAACTGATTTTTCACCATTTTCAATCAGCAGTTTATTGCCAATCGGAATTTGGCGCGGCAATTTCTCTTCTGGAATGATACGTTGCAAGTCAATGATCAATAGACCATTTTCATAATCTGCCTGTTGTACTTCAATATATTCATCCAGGCGTAAAGACAATTTAAATGTACGTCGTGCAATGCCTTTGTGCAAGAATTCGGTATGGTCATTGTTCTGGTTTTCAGGCTTACCTAAAATGGTCAGTAACTTATTTTCCAGACGAATGTCGAGTTCTTCTTGACGGAAACCCGCAGTTGCGACCACAATCCGATAATTATTTTCGCCATGCTTTTCGATATTATACGGGGGATAATTCGGCGCATCACTTTGCATGGCATAGTCAATAAAGTCATTCAAGCGATCAAAACCGATACTACGACGAAACAGAGGATGAAGATTTAAGTTGCTCATGATTAGAACCTTCTCGATTAAGCAAAGTTATAAAAACAAGAAAATAAGATCTGTCATGTCAGACATCGACAGTACATAAGATTGACGCAATCCTTATGCACAAATAAATATGTGTCTGCTGTAAAAATTTTCAAGATAAAAAATAAAAAAATACATGAATTTTTATTAAGATAATGATATTTATATAAAAATATTTTTAAAATACAGACTTGTTGTTTCTGGCTGAATCCTCTATGTTGAATGCATCATGGCATAGATAAAGTGCAGGGAGTATTAAAAAAATGATCGATTTATATTATTGGGGCACCCCCAATGGCCATAAAATTAGCATTGCTTTGGAAGAAATGCTGCTGAAGTATCAAATTTTTCCGATTAATATTCTGGAAAATGACCAGTTCCAGTCTGACTTTCTGGCTATTTCTCCTAACAATAAAATTCCGGCGATGGTCGATCAGGAAGGGCCAGATGGCCAGCCGATTTCAATCTTTGAATCGGGTGCGATTTTGCAGTATTTAGGTCGTAAAACCGGCATGTTCTATCCGACAGATGAAATCAAACGTATTCAGGTAGAACAATGGCTGATGTGGCAAATGGGTGGACTAGGCCCGATGCTTGGGCAAAATCATCACTTTAGCCGTTTTGCGCCTGAGCGTATCGCCTATGCCACCGAGCGTTATGTCAATGAAAGCAAACGTCTGTATGGCGTGCTAAACAAGCAGCTGGTCGGGCAGGATTATGTGGCTGGTGAATACTCGATTGCCGATATGGCGATATTCCCGTGGTTGTTGCGACACGACTGGCAGCAGATTAACCTGGCAGATTATCCTGAAGTGGCTAAATATATCGATCGCTTGAATGCACGTCCTGCAGTTCAGAAAGCGCTTGCTATACAGGTCAGTTAAGCTGCAGCCTTTATGCTAAAATAGCCTTAAATAAATAAAGCCACCCTTAAGGTGGTTTTTTATTGGATGGATATATGAACGATTTTCTTCTGAATTTTACCAAGATTGTTGAAAGCAATACCCGAATTTACTGGAGTATTCTCTTCGGTATTGCTGCATGTTTAGTACTTTATATTGCTGAAATTGTACATATTGATCAGGTAATTGCTGCTCTCAATACCAAAGATCAGCAGATTTTGCGTGCAGCGATTGAACCCATTACCCAGCAGTATAAATGGGGACGGATCATGGCAATGGTGGCAGCAGTACTGTGGTCCAGCTGGGAATATAGCAAAGCCAAGAAAAAACTGCGTTTAAGCCGTTAATACTGGCATGAGCCTGTTTCTGCTCTTTCTATCAGCCTTCGGTGCAGCGACATTACTGCCTTTACAGTCTGAAGCTGTGCTGCTTGGTCTTTTGGTACAGGCAAGCCATAGTGTGGCACTGTTAATTGCGGTGGCCAGTCTGGGGAATATTCTGGGTTCCTGTGTCAACTGGTATCTGGGGCTCAAAATCGAGCATTATAAAAATAAAAAATGGTTTCCGGTGTCAGAAGACAAGATGCTCAAGGCACAAATGATATATCAGAAATATGGCTATTGGTCTTTGCTGCTGAGCTGGGTGCCTATTATTGGAGATCCCATTACTTTAATTGCAGGACTACTGAAAGAAAACTTTGCCCGATTTTTGCTCATTGTCAGCCTGGCGAAAATTGGACGTTATCTGTTTATTTATGCGGCTTTTGCCCTGTTCTAAACCTGAAGCGATTTTTCTGATTCTGTTTTGCGCACTATTTTTAAAGTGAAATCATAAAACCATCCTGTTTAAATTCGCTTATTGGATGAAGATGCTTTTGTTTTAAACAAAGATGCTTTAGAATACTCGCTCCCTTACCTGCAGGTCGTTTTGTAATGGTGCAAACGAGCCGAACAGGTGTTCAAAAGAGGTTGTTATGCCTAAGATGAAAACTCGCCGTGGTGCAGCTAAACGCTTTAAAGCGACTGCTAACGGTTTTAAGCGTAAACAAGCGTTCAAACGCCACATTTTGACCAAAAAATCTGCTAAGCGTATTCGTCAATTGCGCGGCTGTGTAATGGTTCACGTAAGTGACGTTGCTTCAGTTCGTCGTATGTGCCCGTACATCTAAGGAGATTATAAATGGCTCGTGTAAAACGTGGTGTACAGGCTCATCGCCGTCACAAAAAAATTCTTGCTCGCGCTAAAGGTTACTATGGTGCTCGTTCACGCGTTTACCGCGTAGCGTTCCAGGCGGTAATCAAAGCTGGTCAATATGCATACCGTGACCGTCGTCAGAAGAAACGTCAATTCCGCGCTTTGTGGATTGCACGTATCAATGCTGGTGCACGTCAAAACGGTTTGTCATACAGCCGCATGATTTCTGGCTTGAAAAAAGCTCAAGTAATCATTGACCGTCGCGTTCTTGCTGACATCGCTATGCATGACGCAGTTGCGTTTGCTGCGATTGCTCAAAAAGCAAAAGATGCGTTGGCTGCATAAGTCTTTATGACTTGAAAAAAGACCGCCATTTGGCGGTCTTTTTTTGCCTGAAAGATGGGAAATAGCTAATGCGCGATTTTCGTGAAATATGGTCGCCCATCGATCAGACTAAAAAAAGTTAAGTTTGCGAATAACGACACCGATACTATTTCAGAAAAATGGGCTGAAACTAATACTGTAATCTGCTTGAATTTAACCTTTTATTCCCATCTTTACTGATCAATAAAAAGAGCATTATCTCGAGCGCTGAGTAAAAAATAATTGTGGTTAAATTCAAATAATCGAAAAAATATCAAACCCTGGTTGAGTCGAGATTCAATTGTTTGATGGATGATCAAAACTCATCGCGAAAACCGACAGCATTATTTCAAGCTCATCTCTGCTGTCGAATATCGACATATCCACTGGATTCGGCTAAGTTTTATCCAAGAAGTTAATATTTTCTTGCTGAAATCTTAAAGACCAAAATAGTAGCCAATCAGACAGATAATCACGGTAATCACAATCAAGGTCAGTACATTTGCAGAATTAGATTTGCCCGGATCTTGAGGTTTTTCCGCTTTAGATATTTTGGGTGAACGATCTTCGGTACTCATACCCACAAATGGGTCAGGCGCAACTTTTGGGGTGAGCTGTGCAGTTTTATAGTGGTTGGCAACTTTGCTGATGAATTTGGCACTTAAATCATCAATTTTTTGTGAAAAGTGGCGTAAATTGAGCTGCTGATCTGGGCTCAGGACTTCACCATCTGACGTATAGGGATGTTGAATTTTAGTTTGAATAAACTCATTTAAGGCATCTAGCCGGTATAAAGTCTGATGGGCATAATCAGCTGAATAGTCGGTCGGAATCAGGGCCAAATGACTTTCTGTATCTGCCTGAATTGCAGGTATCGTGCCGTAGTATGGAAGATTGGTATACGCCGGTTCTATAAAATCTTGAGCTAGGCTGCTTTCAAATAACTCATAATTGGTATAAGCCTGGATATCGTCCCAGTTCGGTGCTTCCAGATCTGTGTCAATACGCTTGGCCAGTTTGGGATTCAGCTCATAACACCAGAATGTTTCATGACGTAAAGGGGATTGCTGCGATTTAGGCGCTTCGTAATCATTGTCTGCGCTATACCATTCCGGCAATTCTTTGCCAATAATCCAGGCAGTTTTGGCTTTGGCACCATGGCTGACGATAAAATGCGCCAGAGGTAGCAGCTCGACATTGGCATTCGGATTTTTTTCATCAACCAGTAAATCCGAGCGATGCAAGCTCAGTCGGCGACCCCCTTGTTTTTTCAGTCCTTCCAGCCAAATCTGAAAATGCTGGGCCAATAGGTGCTGTGACATCAGATCCCGGAAGGCAAACTGATGCTGATTAAAAATGGAATGTTGAATCCAACGATTGAAACTCAGGTCCTGAGTCAGATACTCATTGCCATAAGTGACCAAGGTCAGCTGCTGTTTCCAAATTTGATCGAGTGCCATAGTGATTTGATCTGATTGATATTGTGTTTATCTTATACTTTTTATATTTAATCATGCCAATCTAATTTTCCTTAAAACGTATCTTCATCAAAGTGTCTAAAAACTGTTAGAATGTGGGGTTTTAAAATATTTTTTAACCTGTTGCTTTGAGAGTTACTATGTCACTGGAAGCCCTGACCACTGAAGCGCTCGCTGCGATTGCAGCAGCTCAAGACCTTGCTGCACTTGATCAAGTACGAGTGCAATTTACGGGGAAAAAAAGCCAGCTCGCGGAACAATCTAAGTCGCTTGGTAAAATGGATCCTGAAGAGCGTAAAGTCTTCGGCGCACAAATCCATGCTGTACGTGAAACCATTACCGCTGCATTGACATCACGTCAGGCAGAACTGCATAAAGCTGCCTTAGAACAAAAACTGGCAAGCGAAACCATTGATATTACTTTACCAGGTCGTGGTCAGCAGGTGGGCAGTATCCATCCAGTGACCCAGGTGCAAGAGCGTATTTGCCAGTTCTTTACCAAGGCAGGTTTTACGGTTGCAACAGGTCCTGAAGTTGAAGATGATTATCACAACTTTGAAGCGCTGAATATTCCGGGGCATCACCCGGCGCGTGCCATGCATGACACCTTTTACTTCGATGTAAATCATTTGCTACGTACGCATACGTCTGGTGTACAGATCCGTACGATGGAAACACAACAGCCACCGATCCAGATCGTGTGTCCGGGCCGTGTCTATCGTTGTGACTCGGATCAAACCCATTCGCCAATGTTCCATCAGATCGAAGGTTTGTATGTGGCTGAAAATACCAGCTTCGCAGAACTGAAAGGTTTGTTGATTAACCTGCTGAATGAATTCTTCGAAAAAGATTTGAAAGTACGCTTCCGTCCATCTTATTTCCCGTTCACTGAGCCGAGTGCTGAAGTGGATATCATGGATGAACGCGGTCGCTGGTTAGAAGTTTTGGGCTGCGGTATGGTGCATCCAAATGTGCTACAAGCTGCCGGCATTGACCCTGAGAAATACAAAGGTTTTGCTTTCGGACTGGGCGTAGAACGTTTTGCGATGTTGCGCTACGGTGTGAACGACTTACGTATGTTCTTCCAGAATGATGTGCGTTTCTTACGCCAGTTTGCTTAAAACTTTTTATTTAATCCTCTCCTAACCTCTCCTTTAAGAAAGGAGAGGGACTCCACGAAATAAATGGGGTTCTCCCCCTTAGAAAAAGGGGGAGTCAGAGGGGGATTCTAGAGATTTGAATTACAGGTTTTATATCAATGAAAATTAGCGAAAATTGGCTACGCACATGGGTCAACCCAGCCATCGATAGCGACAAGCTTTCTGATCAATTGACCATGTTGGGTCTTGAAGTTGATGAACTTGCTCCTGCAGCAAAAGCATTTACAGGCGTAGTGGTTGGTGAAGTTCTGACAGTAGAACAGCATCCGGATGCAGACCGTTTACGTGTGACCACTGTGAATATCGGTACAGCTGAGCCATTACAAATCGTCTGTGGCGCGCCAAACGTACGTGCAGGCATGAAAGCGCCTGTAGCAACCATTGGTGCGGTATTGCCGGGTGATTTCAAAATCAAGAAAGGCAAGCTACGTGGTATTGAGTCTCAAGGGATGCTGTGCGGCGCTTCTGAGATTGATCTCGAAGATAAAATTGACGGTCTGTTAGAGCTACCAGACGACGCAGCTGTGGGTGTCAACATTCGTGAATATCTGGATCTTGATGACAATGTGATTGACATCAGTATCACGCCGAACCGTGGTGACTGTTTCAGCATTCGCGGGATCGCACGTGAAATTGGTGTGATTAACCAATTGCCAGTGACTGCGCCTGAAATTAAAGAAGTGACTGCAACCATTGCTGATGAAAAGCAGGTTGTAGTCAGCACTGAAGGCTGTCCACGTTACTTAGGTCGTGTGATCAAAAACGTCAATACCAAGGCAGCGACTCCTGTATGGATGGAACGCGCATTAGCACGTTCAGGTATTCGTCAGCACAGTATTCTGGTTGATATTACCAACTATGTCTTGATGGAGCTGGGTCAACCGCTACATGCATTTGATGCTGCTAAAGTGCAAGGCGCAGTCCATGTACGTCAAGCCATTGCGGACGAAAAACTTGTGCTTTTAAACGAGCAAGAAGTTGAGCTTTCTGACAACGTGATGGTGATTGCGGATGACGAAAAAGCATTGGCGATTGCCGGTATCATGGGTGGCCTGTCTTCAGCAGTCAGCGATGCAACCACTGAAATTTTCCTGGAATCTGCTTTTTTCGCGCCATTACATATTGCCGGTCGTGCCCGTAGCTTTGGTTTACATACGGATGCCTCACAACGTTATGAACGTGGTGTGGACTTTGAATTGCCATTAATTGCAATGCACCGTGCATCTCAGCTTATTTCTGAGCTGGCTGGCGGTGAATTCGGACCAATCACCGTGGCGGAAAAAGCTGAACTTTTGCCAAAACGTGATGCGATTGAATTAAACCAAGCTCAAGTCGATCAGTTATTAGGTTATAAAGTTGAAAGCGATTTTATTACTGATGCCTTGACACGCCTTGGTTGCACGGTGATGGTAAAAGCAGAAGGCGAATGGTCTGTAGTTCCGCCATCACATCGTTATGATATGGTGATTTATCAGGATTTGATTGAAGAAGTTGCACGTATTCATGGCTATGACAACATTCAAATCAGTCTGCCTGTGATTGATGTGAAGTTGGCAAAATACCAGGATCAGTTTGAACTGGGTCAATTACGTCAAACGGCGGTGACTTTAGGCTATCAAGAGGCGATCAGTTTTAGCTTCGCTGACTTGAAGCTTGAAAAGCAACTTAATTCCGGTGTGAATCCATTAGCATTAGCAAATCCAATTTCAAGTGATTTGGCTGTCATGCGTTCTACCTTGTTGTCTAGTCTGATCCCTTGTGTTCAGTACAATGTTAATCGTCAGCAAAGCCGTGTACGCTTCTTTGAACTGGGTTTACGTTTTGACTATCAGGAAGCCAGCAGCATTCATGATTTAAAACAGATTCCAACCTTTGCGCTGATTGCAACCGGTTCACGTCATGTTGAATCTTGGCATGCTAAACCTGCTGCAATGGACTTCTTTGACTTTAAAGGTGATGTAGAAGAAATTCTGGCTGCCGGCCGTGTCAAAGTAGAATATGTACGTTCAGAGCGTAGCTGGTTACACCCAGGTCAATCCGCAGAAATTCTCGTGAATGGTCAATCAATTGGTTACCTAGGGCGTCTACATCCTTCTCTGGAAGACGAGCTTGATCTGGCAACGACTTGGGTGGCAGAATTGGATCAAACGGCTGTTTTGCAAACTTATGTATCTAATTTTACAGAATTATCACGTTTTCCATCGGTTCGACGTGATATTGCGCTTTTAATTAGTGATAAGATTAATGTTAGCGAAATTCAGGGACTTATCGAAAAAACAGGTGGGGAGCTTTTAGACTCGACGTGGTTATTCGATGTGTACACTGGACAAGGAGTAGAAGAAGGGAAACGCTCACTGGCATTTGCACTTCTCTGGCAGCATCCAAGCCGTACACTGGAAGATGCTGAAATTAAATCAGGTATGGATAATATCCTTCAAGTGTTAGAAAACACTTACCAAGCGACATTGAGGGCTTCATGACAGCACTAACTAAAGCAGAAATGGCTGATCATTTAAGTGAGCTCACGAGTTTAAACCGTCGTGAAGCAAAACAAATGGTTGAGTTGTTTTTCGATGAGATCAGCCAAGCGCTGATCTCAGGCGAACAAGTAAAACTTTCGGGTTTTGGTAACTTCGAGTTGCGTGATAAGCGTCAACGTCCAGGCCGTAATCCTAAAACGGGTGAAGAAATTCCGATTTCTGCACGCCGTGTGGTGACCTTCCGTGCGGGACAGAAGTTCCGTCAACGTGTGGGAAATGAGCAGATCAACTGATCTGCTTTTTTTTAAATTCTGTTATTTTTCTAAATTTCAGTTTTTAAAATAAAAAAAAGAGAGCTCAAGGCTCTCTTTTTTTGTACTGAATAATCTAAAAGATTATTGAGCAGCAGCTTCAGAAGCAGCAGTAGCGTCAGCAGCAGCGTCAACAGCAACAGCAGCAGCAGCGTCAGCTTCAGCAGCAGCAGCGTCAACAGCAACTTCAGAAGTAGCTTCTACAGCAGCAGCGTCAGCAGCAGCTTCAGCTTCAGAAGCAGCTTCTACAGCTTCAGATGCAGCTTGGTTAGCGTCAGCAGCAGCGTCGTCAGCTTTTTTAGCACAACCAACGAAAGCTAGAGTAGTAGCAACTGCAGCAGCAATAGCGATTTTTTTGAATAACATGGCATCACTCTCTAAAAATTGAGATTAAAAAAAACCTAAGTTAGTCTGTTAAGTGCTTTTATTGTTCCTAATTGTGTTAGGGACTAACAACGCAGGAGCAGTCTAACTGGTCTGCAAATATGCTATCACTGCGCCTTTTTAATTGCTACTAGCAAGACTCAAAAAAGTACTGAAAAATGCTAAAAAATCATAAGTTTTTAACAGAAAATAACAATGGAATGAAACATTTAGATTGGAGAAAGGCTTGTTAAGTTTTTAAAAGTTATACAATTTTTAATTTGATTATTTTATTAATCAAAAACTTAAAAATAAGTTTACATAAATGAGGCTCGATTGTTTCATTGTGTAATTTATGTCAACCTAAAAAAAGGCCACCGCTTAGGTGACCTTTCATTTGAAATTTTAATTCGAGGCTTTACGTTTCATCTGATCAAAGAAGTCATCATTGGTCTTGGTTTCTTTCATACGATCCAGTAAGAACTCCATCGCTGCCAATTCATCTTGAGTATGCAGCAGCTTACGCAGAATCCAGACTTTGCGCAGATTGTCTTCTGACATCAGGCGTTCTTCACGGCGAGTACCAGATTTCTTGATATTCATCGCAGGGAAGACACGTTTTTCAGCAATACGGCGATCCAGAGTAATTTCCTGGTTGCCTGTACCTTTGAATTCTTCGTAGATCACTTCATCCATCTTGCTGCCTGTTTCAATCAGGGCAGTAGAGATAATGGTGAGTGAACCACCTTCTTCAATATTACGTGCAGCACCGAAGAAACGTTTAGGACGTTCTAATGCATGCGCATCTACACCACCAGTCAAAACCTTGCCTGATGAAGGAATCACCGTGTTATACGCACGTGCCAGACGGGTAATCGAATCCAGTAGAATCACCACATCTTTTTTGTGCTCAACCAGACGTTTGGCTTTTTCAATCACCATTTCAGCGACTTGAACATGACGTGCAGGTGATTCATCAAAGGTCGACGCAACCACTTCACCGCGAACGGTACGTTCCATTTCGGTGACTTCTTCTGGACGTTCATCAATGAGAAGCACAATCAGAATAGCTTCTGGGTTATTACGAACAATCGATTGCGCAATACTTTGCAGCAACATGGTTTTACCGGCTTTTGGCGGTGCCACAATGATTGAACGTTGACCTTTACCAATCGGTGCCACCAAGTCGATCACACGTGTGGTTAAATCTTCAGTGGTACCATTACCGAGTTCCATCACCAGCTGTTCAGTCGGGAACAATGGGGTCAAGTTTTCGAATAAGATTTTATTACGTGAATTTTCAGGGGTGTCGTAGTTAATCTGATTAACTTTAAGTAAGGCAAAATAACGTTCGCCTTCTTTTGGTGGACGAATAGTGCCAGTAATGGTGTCGCCAGTACGTAGGTTAAAACGACGAATTTGAGAAGGACTGACATAGATATCGTCAGGGCCTGCTAAATAAGAACCTGCGGCTGAGCGTAAAAAGCCAAAACCATCTGACAAAATTTCTAGAACGCCATCACCAAAAATCTCTTCGCCATTCATTGCATGACGTTTTAAGATGGCAAAAATAATGTCTTGCTTACGGTTACGAGCCATACCTTCAAGGCCCATAAACTCGGCAATCTTGATGAGTTCGCCAATCGGTTTTTTCTTGAGTTCGGTTAAATTCATAGGTGGTCAGATAGAATCAAAGTTCTGAGGTACAGGTTAGAAAGGGAGTAACATTCGGCCGCATACAAGCATTCAAACGAAAGCAATTGAATTTGCAAAAGAACAATTCAGAGATCTGTTTGAGTGTTTCAAAGAAAAATGTGAAAAACAATTTCTATTGCCGAGCGGCATCTTATGTAATGTGTCTTGTAAGAAATTGGCAGGATTTAAGATCCTTTATCTCTTGAGTAGCAAATATAAGAGAAAATGTCGGCTTTGTCAATTTATAGCCGAAAAAAATACGCGATTGTCAGTCGCGTATTTTTTACTGAAAATGCTGGGCTTAGATATTGTCATCAATAAACGCAGTCAGTTTAGATTTTGGCGCAGCACCCACTTGAGTTGCAACAACTTCACCATTTTTGAACATCAACAAAGCCGGGATATTACGGATGTTGAAATTTACGGCAGTTTGTTCGCAAGAAGTTACGTCAACTTTCACGATTTTAACTTTGCCCTGGTATTCATCAGCAAGCACTTCTAGTACGGGTGCAATTGCTTTACATGGTGCACACCAGCCCGCCCAGAAGTCGACCAGTACAGGTACGTCTGATTGAAGAACGTCTGCTTCGAAGTTTGCGTCAGTAGTGTTTACGATGTTGCCAGACATGGAATGTGCTCCAGATTAATATTTTAAAGATAACTAATTATTAGTATTACATAGCCATCTTTAACAATGTAGGGGAATCTGTAAATTTTCAATGCTTAATGTTATTTTGTCTAATGGATGATCACGATAGTGATGATCGTGTCTCACTATTGTTCTCCATATAAAAAAGAATCATGCATCAAATTGTCGCTACAAATGGCTTTTAAATTGCATGCATGTGAATTACTCTAAGCACAATTCGTTAAAGGTTTATTTCCGGAATGTCTGACTTTTTGATTGATGAAGAATTACTTGCCGCCATCGATATGGGATCAAATAGCTTTCATTTGGCCATCGCACGTGTAGATCATGGCGAAGTTAAAAAAGTGGCATCAATGTCAGAAAAAGTTCAGCTTGCCGCCGGACTCGATGAAAATAAAAATTTAACCGAAGCTGCACAGCAACGGGGTTTGGCCTGTCTGGCACGTTTTGTCGGACGTTTAGGTGCAGTTCAGCCAAATCGTTTACGGATTGTGGCGACCAATGCCTTGCGTCAAGCCAAAAATGGGCATGAATTTATTCAAAAAGCTGCAGAAATTCTACCCAAACCAATCGAAATTATTGCTGGACGTGAAGAAGCCCGTCTGATTTATCTCGGGGTTTCGCATACCATGGCCAACAGTGGTCGTCGTCTGGTGGTTGACATCGGTGGCGGTTCGACTGAGCTGATTATTGGTGAAGAGTTCGAGCCGATTCATACTGAATCGGTGCAGATGGGCTGTGTCGCCTTTACCAAGGCTTATTTTCAGGATGGTGAGATCAGTGCCAAAGCTTTTGATAAAGCGGTTACTGCGGCGCGTAAAGAAATCTCCGGAATTGCCAATACCTATAAAGAAGCTGGCTGGGATGCGGTGGTCGGTTCCAGTGGCACGATCAAGGCCTGTCGTCAGATTTGTATCAATATGGGCTGGAGCAATGACAAAGAACAGCTCACTCGTGAAGGCCTGGAAAAACTCAAAGACAAACTGCTCAAATATAAATATGTCTCGGATATGGAATTCGAAGGTCTCAAAGAAGACCGCCGCGCGGTATTGCCGGCTGGGATTGCCATTCTCTATGCTGTATTTGATGTGCTCGGAATTAATCATCTGGTTTATTCGGATGGTGCGCTGCGTGAAGGCGTGATGTATGACTTGCTGGGCCGTTTCAAGCATGAAGATATCCGTGATCGTTCCGTACATGCCCTGATTGGTCGTTATAATGCCGATGCCAAACAGGCCGAGCGTGTGGTCCAGACTGCACAAAAACTGTTTAATGACGTGGAACATGAACTGGGCCTGACGATAGAGGATAGCGATCTGTTACGTCGTGCTGCCTATCTGCATGAGATTGGTTTGGCGATCAGCCATAGTGGTTATCATCGTCATGGTGCCTATTTATTACAACACTCGGATATTGCCGGTTTCTCACAAGTCGACCAAAATCATTTGTCACATTTGGTCGCACACCATCGCCGCAAATTGCGCGTTGATGCCAAGCATGATGTGATGAAAGTCGGTGGATCGAAACTTTTATGGTTATGTTTGCTGCTTCGTCTGTCGGTTTTGGTCAATCACAGTCGTAGTGATGAGATGCTTCCTGCCATTGAACTCAAGGTTGAAAATGCGCAACAATGGCAGCTCAGCGTGTCTGGTGATGCCCGACAATGGCCATTGCTGGTGGCTGAACTGCATGATGAACAGCAGCAATTTAAAAATTGGGAGATTGAACTCTCGATTCAATCCGAACAGTTTGTTAATTAATACCTTTATAGGGATGAAAACGGTTAACCTATGAAAAATAAAGCGACTCCATCAAAAGCATGGGCGACAGTGCAGATTGCGCGTCATCCGGAACGTCCACAATTTCTGGACTATGTGGGTGAAATATTCACTGAATTTGATGCTTTACATGGTGACCGCCTATATGGTGATGATGGTGCGATGATTGGTGGTCTGGCTCGTTTTGATGGTCAACCGGTGATGATCGTCGGTCAGCATCGTGGTCGTAGTACCCGTGAAAAATTACAGCATAATTTTGGCATGAGTAACCCTGAGGGTTATCGTAAGGCGCAGCGTCTGTTAGATATGGCTGAACGTTTTAATCTGCCAGTCTTCACCTTTATTGATACCATGGGTGCTTATCCGGGAGTTGGTGCAGAAGAACGTGGTCAGGCAGAAGCCATTGCCACCAGTCTGGCGCAGCTTTCCAATTTGAAAGTACCGGTGATTGCAACTGTACTCGGTGAAGGCGGTTCAGGTGGCGCACTGGGTATTGGTGTGGCAGACCGTGTGGTGATGCTGTCTCACAGTATCTATTCAGTGATTTCACCTGAAGGCTGTGCATCGATTCTTTGGAAAACTGCCGAAAAAGCCGAACAGGCCAGTGAAGCCTTGGCGCTGACTGCAGAAAAATTGCAGAAAATGGGCATTGTAGAATATGTGGTGGATGAAGGTGAGGGCGCTCATTTAAATCCGGATCATGTCATGAACAGCTTGAAAGCAGTGTTGAAAGAAGCTTTGAATGAACTGCAACCAATGGAAGCGCAAGCACGATGCGAAGCACGTTACCAACGTTTAATGAAGTTTGGCAGCGACAATTTAGGTCTGGTTTCTTAAAACAGCTGCAGGGCTTTCCTGCAGAGACAAAATTTCTCATCGGGTGCAGTGGCGGCGTAGATTCTATGCTGCTACTGCATCTGATGTTTTTTTTATGCCCGGAAAAAGTTCGGGCGATTTATATTGATCATCAATTACAAGCTTTTAGTGCAGATTGGGGCAAGTTCGTGGCAGATCGATGCCAGCAACTGAGTATTCCCTGCATCATCCAGCCGGTTCAGGTCAAAAATGGCAATCTGGAACAGCAAGCGCGTCATTGCCGTTATCAGGCTTATTTACAACATTTGCAAACGGATGAAATTCTGGTGCTGGCGCATCATCAACAGGATCAGGCAGAAACCTTAATGCTGCGCCTATTATCTGGTGCTGGCGTGGATGGTTTGGCGGCCATGAAACAGGTTGATGTACGTGAAAATCTCACCATTTGGCGGCCACTGCTGGATATTTCCCGTGAACAGATTTGCCAATGGGCAAAACACTTAAATATTCAAAATATTGAAGATCCGAGCAATGCTGATACCCATTATGACCGGGCCTGGGCACGCCAGACCTTGTGGCCAGTTTTGAGTGAACGTTATCCGAAAATGCAGTCTGCGCTGGTACGCACCAGTGAACTGATGCAAGATGCCCAGGAAATTTTGCAAGAAGTATTACAACAAGATTTACAGGCGTGTGGAACCGATACGCAACTTGATTTGTCTAAACTTCTACAACTGTCAAGATCACGGCAACGCCAGTTACTCTCCGCCTGGATGAAAGGCGAAGCGCAGTATCGCCCCTCTTTAGATATGGTCGAGCGTCTGCAACGCGAGGTAATTCATGCCAAACCCGATGCGCAGGCGGCCTTACACTGGAAAGATTATTACTATGTACGCTATCAGCAGCAACTATATCGTTTGACAGAAGAGGTTTATTTGGCCGAGCAGCAACAGCTTCAAACTGGCCTAAAAACCTTGAAAATTGCGTTAAAAGATCATGTGCAGGTCTTGTCCGGAAAATATGTCATTGAATCTGCAAAGGTGGGTTTATCCACAGCATTATTGCAGCAGCCCTTATACTTGCAGCAGCGTCAGGGGGGTGAAAAGATCCATCTCTATGGTCGTGTTGGCGCCTGGCCGCTGAAAAAAGCCATTCAGGAAGCGCAAATATTTCCTTGGGTTCGGCATACTATTCAAATATTAAGCACAGATAATGTTATGCTAGGCGTGTTTACCCCTAAAGGATTTTGGTTGGCCCAATCTGCATATTGTGAAGCAGGGGGATGGCTGCCGATTTCGGTTTCTTCAACTTTAGAACTCAACAACGAGCATTAAACATGAGTGCAGCTTTAAATTGTAATATTAGTTTTATTGGTGGCGGTAATATGGCCCAAGCCTTAATTGGCGGCCTGATTTCGCGTGGTTTGCCAACAACACGTATTACAGTTTCTGATCCGGTCGAACAAGTCCGTGCCTTACTGGCGGAAAAAGAAATCAACGTGACCGATGATAATAGCGCTGCAATTCAGGATGCAGATATTGTGGTGTTTGCGGTAAAGCCTCAAGTTTTGGCACAAGTGTTACAGCCTTTAAAAGGTCTGGTCAATGATAAGCTGATTATTTCCATTGTTGCCGGTGCGGAAATAGCGACATTGGCAAGCTTATTGGGGACAGCGCGTATTGTACGGGTCATGCCGAATACGCCAGCCTTGGTACAAACCGGGGCGCATGGTCTATACGCCCATGAAGATGTAGAAAATAGTGACCGTGATTTGGCCAGTCAGGTTTTAGCCTCTACGGGCTTGACCATTTGGGTGAATTCAGAAGCGCAAATTGATGCGGTGACTGCTGTATCGGGTTCGGGGCCGGCTTACTTTTTCTATATGATGGAAAGTATGATTCGTGCGGGCAAAAATTTAGGGCTGGATGAAAAAGTTGCTACGGCGCTGACCTTGCAAACGGCTTTAGGTGCAGCACAAATGGCGATCACCAGTTCGAACACCCCAGCCGAGCTGCGTAAAAATGTGACCTCTCCAAATGGAACGACACAGGCAGCACTTGAAGTCTTCGATCGCGCCCAGATTTCTCAAAATATTCAGGCCGCACTTGCCGCTGCACAAAAACGCAGTCAAGAACTGGCACAAGAGCTCAGTGAAAGCAGCAAATCTTCAGTTTAATTTTTAGGAACGTTCAAGTATGGGTGCAAATTCTGCGCTAATTTTTGGCATTATCATTAACGTCGCGATTTTGCTCGTATTCTTCCGATTTTTAATGCAATTGGCTGCTGTCAGCCCCTACAATCCCGTGGTTCTTTCGACTGTAAAAGCCACTAAAATTGTAGATGTGTTTGGTCGAATTTTCCCAACTTTGGCCAAAGGCCGTGTCAATACTGCCGCTTTGGCATTATTGGTGGTACTGTATTTGCTGAAAATTTTCGGCATGATGTATCTCTCTGGTGGCATGCCGAATGGTCCTGTGCATTTACTGATTTTGACCTTTGTCACCATGATGCAGGACTTGATCCGTTTCTGTCGTTATTTGATTTTCGCTACGATTATCTTAAGTTGGGTGGTGATGTTTACTCAGTCTCGTTCACCGTATTTTGAAGTGGTTCAGGAGTTGGCTGAACCATTGCTGGCACCTTTCCGTAAGATTATGCCAAATATGGGGATGATCGATCTCTCTCCAATTTTTGCTATTTTAACCTTGATCATCATTGAAATGATCATGAATCAGGTGGCAATTGTATTGTTGACCGGACTTTAATCGGATTCAAATAAAAAGGACGCTGAGGCGTCCTTTTTATTTGCGCCTCCCTTTTCTAAAGGGAGGTTGGGAGGGGTTTAAATTTCCCCAAACCCCTCTTTTTCAAAGAGGGGCTTTACCTTACATCTTCCAACTCAAAATTATGGACTTCAAGAAAGGCATAGGAATAAGTAAATGAAATTTTCTCTTCCTTTGGGATGAGGACATTGCTTCGTAAGGGAAGAGGGGTTTAAAACCAACCTGCATCCCCTTGCCGAATATATGCCTCATCTCCTATAAGGAGGAAGGGGCTTAGAAGCGCATTAATGCGCCTCATCCCAGTTTTTACCTTTACCGACTTCAACCACCAACGGTACAGAAATCTGCAATACCGATTGCATGACTTCAGCCAGTTTCGGTGCCAGTTCATCGGCAATAGCTTCATCGACTTCAAACACCAGTTCATCGTGGACTTGCAACAGCATTTTGGCCTGATCTTTTGGCAACATCTTGTCGACTTCAATCATTGCCATTTTAATGATATCTGCAGCCGAACCCTGTAGCGGAGCATTAATTGCAGCACGTTCTGCTGCTTTGCGCACCATCATATTACGAGCATCAATATCCGGTGTATATAAACGACGACCAGAAACGGTTTCGACAAAACCTTGATCGAGTGCCACCTGACGGGTGCGTTGCATATATTCATAAATCCCCGGATAACGATGGAAATACTGTTTAATGTATTCTTGTGACTCTTGACGAGTAAAGCCCAACTGACGGGTTAGACCGAATTCAGACATGCCATAGAGCAGACCAAAGTTCACGGCTTTGGCTTGGCGACGTTGATCATTTGTCACCTCTTCAAAAGCGATGCCCAAAACTTCTGCTGCAGTACGACGATGCACGTCCTGACCGTGATTAAAGGCATGTACCAAGGCTTCGTCTTGGGAAAAATGCGCCATGAGGCGTAATTCAATTTGTGAATAATCGGCAGCGAGCAGCACACGACCTTTCGGTGCTACAAAAGCTTTACGAATTTGACGGCCAATTTTTTCGCGAATGGGAATATTTTGTAAATTTGGATCTGTTGAAGATAGACGACCCGTTGCAGTCAGTGCTTGATGATAACTGGTGTGTACGCGGCCACTGTCATTATTGGCCTGTTTGCATAAACCATCGGTATAGGTGCTTTTCAGTTTAGACAGGCCACGATATTCCAAAATCAATGCGGCAATCGGATGATCCAGTTTTTCTAAAATACTTTCACTGGTGCTGTATTGGCCAGTCGAGGTTTTTTTGCCGCCTTTGAGGTCCAGCTTATCAAACAAAATTTCACCGACCTGTTTTGGTGAGCTGACATTAAAACTTTGGCCTGCTAATTCAATAATCTGGTTTTCCAGATTCTGAATGGTTTGTGCAAATTCTTCACTGAGCTGGTCAAGGAAATGCACATCTAACTGAATGCCATTTTCTTCCATTTTCGTTAATACACGTGCCACCGGCATTTCAATGCGATGCAAAAGCTGACTTAATTCAGGATGGACTTTGAGTTTTTCATCCAAAACTTCATAAAGACGATAAGTGACATGAGCATCTTCAGCAGCATAATGTGCGGCGGTTTCCAGCGGAATCTGGTTAAAGGTTTTCTGTTTGGCTCCTTTACCGGCAACTTGTTCATAGGTCGTGGTCAGATGGCTCAAATACAGACGCGCCACATCATCCATACCATGACGGGTTGCCACAGAATTCAGCACATACGATGCCAGCATGGTATCAAAATACCAGCCTGCCAAATGAATGCCATGGTTTTCCAGTACATGCGCATCATATTTCAGATGATGACCAATCTTCTGTACGCTGTCATCTTCCAGAATCGGCTTGATCTGTGCCAAGATGACTTCACGATTGAGCTGTTCCGGTGCGCCTTCATAATCATGGGCCAAAGGAACATAGTAGGCATCGTTGGCATCAAAGGCGACCGAGAAGCCGACAATCTGCGCGATACGATAATCCAGACTGGTGGTTTCAGTATCAAAGGCAAAACGTTTTTCGCTACTTAAGCGCGCAAACAGCTTGTCCCAGTCCTGCTGGTTTAACACACTATGATAGGTTGCTTGACCTAGCTGATCATCGCCACTGGTCACAGAAGCATGATCTTCTGTGGTGTCTGGCAGAGTTGCCGGTTTGGCGGTAATGGATCTTGCCGCCTGTTTATAATTTGAATGATTCGGGTTGTTTGGGTGATCTAAGGATTGTAGCTGATTACGAAATTCCAGCTCTGTGTACAAATGACGTAAGGTCTCGACATTCGGCTCACCCAGTTTTAAATCGTCATAACCAAAGTTAAGATCCAGATCGATCACAATACTGGCCAGTTGATGGTCCAGTGCAATGCCATCCACATGCTCTTTAATATTTTGACCAACTTTGCCTTTGATCTTGTCGACATTTTCTAAAATGCCGCCAATCGAACCATATTCGGTTAGCAGTTTTGCCGCGGTTTTGGCACCGACACCCGGCACGCCCATGATGCCATCAGAAGCATCGCCCATCAGGGTCAGGTAATCAATAATCTGATTTGGCCATACGCCAAACTTTTCAAACACGCCATCGACATCCAGCGGCTTTTCTTTAAAGCTGTCTTCCAGGGTCACTTTGTCTGTGACCAATTGCGCCATATCTTTATCACCAGTCGAAATCAGCACCTGATGTCCCAAGGCTTCGGCACGTTTGGCCAATGTTCCGATAATGTCATCGGCTTCGGCACCCGGCAAGGTATGCAGGGGAATACCCAGTGCACGAATCAAGGCATGCAAATAAGGAATCTGTTCGGATAATTCCGTCGGCATGCTCGGGCGGTCACCTTTATAAATCGGTGAAAGCTCATGCCGGAACGTCGGTTCTGGCGTATCGAAAATCACCGCCATATGGGTCGGTTGGATCCGACGCATCAGTTTTTGAATAGCAGAAATCGCACCACGAATTGCATTGGTATGTAAACCGGTTGACGTGGTTAATGGTGGCAGTGCATGAAAGGCACGAAATAAAAAGTAAGAGCCATCGACCAAGACAAATGGTGGCATGTAATCAATTCCTTATTCAAAATACAGCGCTATTGTACGTGATTTTTACTGCGCTCGCTGAGGCGAGTCTGAGTTTACAGCTTAGCGAATATCGGCTGAAGATGAAATAAGCAGCACAAGCTGTTGTATGATGGAATGATTCAGGAAAGAGAAATATAAGAATGGCTGCAGGACGCAATGAGTTACGCATGATCTGGCTGATTACTCTGCTAATTGTTGGGATCAGTGCTTGGTATCTGGATTATCAGATTGTGACTTATCTGTGTGGTGTGGGTTTTCTCTTCAGTGTGATGCAATATGTCAGCGCAGTAGAAGCCCCGCTACAGCAACTGGCTGCACAGCAGCAGAGGTCTCTGGAACGCAATTCGAAAGTTCCTTTATATGTCTCTTCAATTATTGCCATTGTCGGTGGGCTGGCCGAGCTTGACTGGTTGATGGGCATCGGGATTACCGCCTGGGTGTTCTTTTTACTCCGATGGCTGCAACGTCTGGAAGGGCGCTTGATACAGTTACAGTTGCAATCTTATTCTGCCGATCCACCACCCTCGACACCACCGAACTGGTCTGATGCTGCACCTGTGACTGCTCAACCGGCTCTAAATTCTCAGTCCACGCCTAATCTCATCGATCAAGTGCAGCGCTGGATCTTTCAGGGCAATCCGGTCTTAAAAGTCGCCATTAGTATTTTAGTGATCGGGATTATTTTGTTGCTGCGTTTTGCCACCGAGCACTGGCAGCTGAGTCTGGCTGCTAAATTAGGTCTGGTTGCGCTTGCCAGTTTGTTTGTAACAGGACTGGGCTATCGGCTGATTCCTAAAAACCGCAGTTTTGCTCTGGCGCTGGAAGGATTAGGTTTAGGGAGTTTGTTTCTGACATTATTCTTTGCCTATTACAATCTGGTGATTCCAACACTACCGCTGGCAGCATGTGTATTTATCATCATTTTGGCAATGACGCTGTATTTAAGTCTGAAACAGGAAAGTATCGAACTGGCCATAATGGCTTTGCTGATTGCTTATCTGGCGCCGTTTACCTTGCCAATCCGAGATGCTTCCGCTGTTGAGCTGATCAGTTATTACTTGCTGATTAATGTCGGGGTGGCAGTGCTGAGCAGCTTCCGCCCCTGGAAAATTCTCAATCAGATTGCCTTTTTAATTACGGCGATTGTCGGTGGAATGTATAGCCTGATTCATGGTGATACTCATGAGCGTTACGCCATGACTGCGCTGATTCTGGCGCATAGTGCGCTGTTTATCTGGCTGGGTTTTCGTTTTAGCCAGTTGCTGGCACGACAGGATTTGTCCCGTTTTCAGCTAAAACCGGTACTCGACTTGGCCTTGATTTTTGCCGCACCGATTACTGCTTATATTTTTCTGTATTTGATTCACTTTAATCAGCCCGATCAAAAACTCTGGCAAGCCGGTCTAAGTCTGTTGTTCGCAGGGGTCTTTGCCACTTGTTGGACTTTATTGCGCCAAAAACAAACGATTCAGCTTATTTCACAAAGTTATCTGAGTCTGATGCTGATTTTTCTGGCACTGGTGCCACCGATCTTATTGACCGAACAATGGAGTGTGGTTGGTTGGGCTGTGGAAGGGGTGCTAATTTATCTGTGGGCCTTAGAGAAAAATGTCCGGGTGGCGCATTATTTAAGTATGGGCTTATTGTTGATGGCCGGATTTAGCAGCCTGTATTATCTGGTCGAAATCAATCCCACACCGCGGATGATTTTCTGGATTTTGAGTCTGTGTTATGTGGCAGTAGTGGCGATCAGTCAGCTCAAAGAAAAATACCAGCAGCAACTGGATAGTCTGAGTATCAGTTTTTTAAGTAGTTTAAGTGTTGCAGCCAGTTTAATGCTCTTTGCTTTGCTGGAAGATGAATTTTCGAGTCAGCATGCCTATGTGTTGAGTTTATTCATCATCACACTGGGCTATGTGCTGTTGAATGAAATGATTCTGCGCAAAAATCAGCAATGGTCCTGGTTGCTACCGAAGTGGAGTGGTATCTCACCCTTGCTGGTCATTGCAGTGATTTTGACACTGGATCGCAGTCAAAATGCGGTGATTGTCTGGGATAGCGGTCTGGAGCGCGGGGTTTTTGCCCTTTCGGCGATGCTATTAGCGATTCTGTGGCTCAGACCGCTGGCTGGTTTGCAGCTATCCAAAGAATGGATGAGTTTGGGCGTTTTTAGCAGTTTGGCTTTGGCCAGTCTGTGTCTGATCCCGAGCATGCCTTATTTCAGTATGGTGATCTTACCTTTATTGTTTTGCCTGTGGTGCTATCGACAGGACCTGCAATCAGGCTGGCAGCAGCTTTGGCAAACCAAGTGTTGTTTATTGCTGATGGCCACTTGGCTGGTATGTTCACAGTTATTTAGTCAGCAAGCATTCCAGTATTACTGGTTGCCGATTCTGAATCCTTTTGACCTGATCAGTATCGCCATGTTTGCCAGTTTTATCTGGATGCTGTTGCAACAGATTAAGGTTGGCCGTGATAAGGGCATGATCGCAGTCTTGATGGTGTTGAGCCTGTTATGGCTTTCCAGTTATATGGTTTTAAGAGCTTTACATGTGTATTTACACACGCCGTTTAATGATATGGAGCTATGGGGTAATGCGACGGTGCAACTCAGCTTGACTGTACTTTGGGTATTACTGGCCTGGATCACCATGTGGACGGCAACCTTAAAAAACCTGAAGCCGATGTGGATTTTAGGCGGCAGTATTCTGGTGGTTGTGACCTTAAAATTGGTGCTCTTTGACCTGTCGCATATTGGCACCCTGACGCGAGTCATTTCCTTCTTGCTGGCAGGTGGGGTGATGCTGCTGATTGCCTATATTGCACCGATGCCAGAGAAAACTGATTGAATCCTCTCCCTAAGCCTCTCCTTTAAAAAGGAGAGGGAATCGAAGGGTTATTTTAGATCAGGCTCTCTTTTGAGGGCCTTGTCATTGGCGTATTGGTCAATATCAACATTCTCTAAGGGGCGAGATAATGGATGGTCGACAAAGCCCATTTTCGGCACTGGAATTTCAATCTGATTATCGACAAAGCCATTACGAATCCGTTCCTGCATTTCATCGCGTACTTTCAGATAATTTTCCTGCTGGCACCAGATCGCAAATAACAACTCGATGGATGATTCACGAAAGGCGGTAACGGTGACTGCAGGTTTCGGGTCAGCCAAAACTAATGGATACTTATTGGCGACATCCAGCAGCACTTCTCGTACTTTAATAATATCTTCGTGGAAATTGATCGCCAGCGTAATCGGAATACGCCGTATCGGAAATTTTGACAGGTTCTGTACCGGTGCCCGAATCAGCTGTTCATTCGGCAAACGTACATAGATATTATCCTGCGTGAGGAGTTTGACTGAAAGCAGGTCAATCGAAATCACTTCACCTTCAATGGTATGCCCACGAATCAAGGTGATTTGAATAGTATCGCCGACTTCGAAAGAACCCTCACCAATCAGGAACAGACCGCTGATCAGGTTGGATGCCGAGGTTTGTGACGCAAAACCCAAGGCTACGGTGAGAATCCCGGCAGCCCCGAGGAAGACACTCAGTTTAAAACCGGCTTCTTTCAGGCTGGCCATTACAAACAGCAGGAAAATAAAATAGAAAATCCCGCGGCGCCAGACCAGCTTCTGATGGGCATTAAAACGTACACCAATGGTCCGAATAAAGGTATTGGAAATAAAGCGCGCAATCAGGAAACCAATAAAACATAACACCACCGCGACCAAAATTTCGGTTAAACGGTCGGTATTGATATTGGTAAATACTCCCTTCAGGCTGTTGGTGACTTCGGTCGGAATATTTGAACTTGGCATCAGACGCCCTTAGAAAAATGAATCAAACATATTAAATAAAGCGCCCGCCGGATCACGCGGTGGATGCAGATAGGCGACTTCACCGGCATTTGGCGGGGTACGGTTCTCCACCCGAATACGCGGTGGGCGGTCCGAACCTTCATGCAAGACCCGGATTTGCGAGGTCCATAAGCGCCCGGTACTTTCACTGTAAAATAACGGCAGGGCAGGCACCGGGACATTCATCCGGTCAAAGCGCAATTGCTGGTTACTGGTATTGTGAAATTCAATCGGTGTAACCGCACGAAAAGCGCGTGGATGCAATTGTTTCAGTTCAGTTCTGCCATCGACTGCAGTGGCATAGCAGATTTCACCTGAGCGATGATTCGGCCCAAACCAGGTGTCTTTTGGCAAGATCACCGGGAGATCAAAAATTGGTTCGCGCTGCCCCTCGACAAAACCAGCAATCCATAAGGGCGTGCTGATATAAAGCGTACCACGTTGTCCGGCAGGAATATAAATCGGATCAACCGGCTTGATCACCACCGAACGGTTTGCCAAACGTGGCATCAACTGTAATTTATTTTGGGTGGATTTGAACATATAACGTTCAATGTGCACCGGCGCTGGAAAGGCAAAGTTCGGATCATCAATCTGATGCCATTGCTGCTCATAATCATATTGCACCACAGGACGATAGTATTCCAGTCGCCATTCCTGAATGCCTCGAGTCAGACGAAACAGCAAGGAACCAAACTGCCAGGCTTTGGATTGATTTATTTCAAAAATCTGTTCTCCCCACCAGCGCATTTTCGCTGTATTCGGGATTAATTCATCTTTATCTTGCGGCAATGTTGGCACCCTTTCTTGCTAAATCTTTGAAAACATACTTCACGCTGTCATATGCTTAGAGTACACTCAATTTAAATTTTTTCATCATTATTATAATCCGCGATGCAAGTACTTAAACAATTACAAATCCCATATAGCTTCGCCAAGCGCCATGGTGTGCTGTTGCGTTATGAGGGAGATCAGGCCTTTATTCTGCGTCGTGACAATACCTCGATGCTTGCATTGCAGGAAGCGCGCCGTCTGCTCGGTTATCCGGCTCATTTTCAGCTGTGCAGCGAACAGGAATTTAACCAGTTACTCAGCTCCAGTTTTGCCGGAGATAGCGGCGAATCACAACAGGTGGCTGCGGGTCTGGAAGATCATCCGGATTTACTCAGTCTGGCCGATTCCGTACCTGAAGCTGAAGATCTGATGGATCAGGAAGATGATGCGCCGATTGTACGACTGATCAATGCATTATTGTCTGAAGCGATTCGGGTCGGGGCTTCCGATATTCATATTGAATCTTTTGAGAAAAAACTGTCGGTACGTTTACGGGTCGATGGCCAGCTCCGTGAAATTGTCCAGCCACGCCGTGAACTTGCGCCGCTTTTGGTCTCGCGGATTAAAGTCATGGCCAAACTGGATATTGCGGAAAAGCGTATTCCACAAGATGGTCGTATTTCCTTGCGTCTGGCCGGACGTGAAGTCGATGTCCGTGTATCTACTTTGCCATCCTCTCATGGTGAGCGTGTGGTGATGCGTCTGCTGGACAAGCAGGCCGGTCGTTTAAATATGACCCATTTGGGCTTGATGAATAATGACTATGATCGACTGAAAACTCTGGTGCATCGTCCACACGGCATTATTTTAGTCACTGGCCCCACCGGTTCGGGTAAAACCACCACCTTATATGCCGCACTTTCTGACCTGAATGATGGTTCCAAAAACATCCTCACCGCTGAAGATCCGATTGAATATCAACTGGAAGGTATTGGTCAGACCCAGGTGAATACCAAAGTGGATATGACCTTTGCACGTGCCTTAAAAGCCATGCTGCGCCAAGATCCTGATGTGGTGATGGTGGGTGAAATTCGTGATCTGGAGACCGCAGAAATTGCGGTGCAGGCCTCCTTGACGGGGCATCTGGTGTTGTCGACCCTGCATACCAATACCGCGATTGGTGCTGTCACGCGTTTGAAGGATATGGGCATTGAGCCGTTCCTGCTTTCAAGTTCCCTGATTGGGGTAATTGCCCAGCGTCTGGTCAGAACGTTATGTCCGCATTGCGCGACCTGGCATGAAGCAGATGCTTTTGAAAAGAAACTGTTTGAAAATATTGAACATCCACAGGATTTAAGACTGCCGCAACCACAGGGTTGTGAACGCTGTGGCAATACTGGTTTTAGTGGGCGTACTGCGATTTATGAAATTGTGCCCGTCGATGATCATATGCGCCGTCTGGTTCATGGCAATGCGGCCGAATACGAAATAGAAAGTTATGCACGGCAGCAATCCGGTTCGATTCGGGATGATGGTCTGCGCAAGGTATTGGCAGGGAAAACTACCATTGAAGAAGTGTTACGGGTCACCAATGAAGCAGCAGAATAATTTTCTAATCTGCTGCTTTTAATGACTTGTCCTCAGGATATCTGGATATTTACCAGAGGCTGACGATTTTTTTCATCAGTTGGGCCCGAAAAGGTGCAGTCGGATTACCCGGATTCCGCTGAGTTTCATTTTCATAGAAGGTCTGCCAGGCCTGCGCCATTTCTAAAGTAACCCCATCCTGTTTCATTTTTTCAACATCGGCTGTGGTGACACGCTGGAAACGGACTTCGGCATCTTTGGGGCCAGCACCCCAACCAATGATACCTTTACCAAATTCAGGCAGAATCATATTGTTGGGTGTTGCAGGAATGGGCAGACGTTCAATCTCGGCATTAACTACAGATTTTACTTGGGGGCGAACTTTTTCTGAAATTTGCAGCTCTGCAAAAGAGGCAGTCGCAATGCTGAACAGGAGAGTGATTGATAGCAAATAATTATATTGACAAATATAGTCAAACATATACAATTTAGGTATTAAATTTAAAAAAAACTTGCAATGAAATACTTGACTGAAAGCTTAAAGAAAGTAGAGCAAGACCTTGCTTATTTTGTATCCCCTGAAAATAAAGATGGGTTTATTAAGGAATTTGCATCATGGGTCTATGGTGAG
>NZ_VPCG01000014.1:0-73947 GCF_013418355.1 Acinetobacter sp. YH12151
TTGATGCCATTTTTCTTTATACTGTCACTGAGGCAGGTTGGACATTTGATTTCTAGAGTTATTCGCATTTCTCTATTTTATCAAAATTCAACCTGCTTTGTTTCAGCATACTTTTTGAAACACCACCCAAAAAATATATCCTGAAAGGGCAAGCTGAAAGCAGTCATATCGAAAGAGCAGGTGATGTTGCGGTGTATGGCCAACAGTTGATTCATTTGTCTAATCAAAGGGTTAAGCTCTTGCCAATGGTCACATTACAGCAAAATAAGACCAAACAGCTGAGTTCTGCATTATTGTTGACTGAATCTAAAGCACAAAATCAAACACTTGTATTGCAAGATGGTGAATCTTGGGAGGCGCTGACCAATAGTGCTGAACGTCATGTGTATATGAATCGGATTTTATCGGCAGAGCTGAGTAGCAACGCTTTAACGCTTAAAAGTTATAGCGCTGTTCCTGTTCGAAATTTACAAATTCGCGCCAAAATCCGTCATTCAGATGATTGGGTTATACTTGCAGATTTAGATGAGCTTACGCCATTTTCCACTGCAAAATTTAATATTAAATACGCCAATCTCAACTTTTTAAGTCATTGAAATGAGAAGGACATAACCTCACTTTAATTTCGACCAAGAAAATAAAATTACAGTTATGTCCATTGAAGAATTTATCATCTTTGTCTATTTAATTATAGATGAGCTATATCCAATTGTTGTTAATAAACCACTCAGAACTCGTGGCTTTCCACCCGCTCTTACCGATATTGAAATTATCACAATGCAAATTGTGGGTGAATTCCTTGGAATGGATACAGATAAAAGTATCTGGATGTATTTTAAAAACAACTGGTTAGCTTGGTTTCCAAAACTGGGGTCATATCCTAATTTTTGTAAACATTGTGCAAACTTATGGCAGATCAATCAGAAAATCATAGCTCGCTTAACTACATATTATGGTCAGGATAATATTCATTTTATTGATGGATTTCCTATTCCTGTCTGTCGCTATAGTCGAGCAAAAAGACATAAAAACTTCAAAGAACATGCAGGCTTTAGTTATTGTGCAGCTCAACAGGAAAAATACTATGGTTTTAAGGGACATATCGTGATTAATTTTGATGGTATGGTCACAGGCTACACTTTTGCCCTGGCGAATGTTGATGAGCGTGATATTGCACCAGAAATTACAACACACATTCATGGATTATTGGGAGCAGATAAAGGCTATTTAAGACCAAGCTTAATCGAATACTATAAATTTCAATATGTTGATTTACAGACACCATTTAGAAAGAATATGCTTGATCTCAGACCTAAAGAATCAATGAGAGTGTTGATGAAGGCTAGAAGAAAAATTGAGACCGTCATTGGCCAGTTGGTAGATCGCTTTAATATCCAAAAAGTAAGAGCAAAAGATTTATGGCATTTATCACATCGCTTTATCAGAAAGATTCTGTCACACACCGTCTGCGTTGTTTTGAATAAGAAGCTTGGCCATTCGCCAATTCAACTCGAAAAACTCATTTTAAGTTGAGATTGGCGTATTAAATTGAATGATCAATCCCGCTTCCCGCTTGCAGATGGCAGTGGTTCAATTCAGTTGGCAGGTTTAAGTCAGACCACGCTGATACCAAGTGATATTTTCGATTTACATGTGACTTCTGAAACAGACGAGCATGTGAAAAAGCTCAATAAAATTCAGGCAAAATGGAAAATCTATTTTGGTAAATATGACGAACCAGGCAAATGGTGTCGAGTAACGCCTGTCTATGCGCGTGAATGGGTCATCATGATGACGAACTTAGCATACATGCTCAGTACCCCTGAATTTGAAAACCTCTGGTTTAATCATAAAGCAGTGATGGGCCATGATTTCTTTGGTAATGCAGGTCAAGTCGATGGGCCAAACGGTATTTATATGCCTGAAGACTATGTTCGTATCTACAAAGAGATTTTAAATCGTAACGAGATTAATCTTGGTATTACCAATATGGGTGGTGGTCTTGGTGGCGGTACCGTGCTGGGTGTCGATACTTGGCTATTCTATGGTCACTATCGTTTATCAGGTTTTCGTATTATTGCGCATGAATTCGGACATCATTGGGGGGGACATAATAGCGCATGGGCGATGTCATCACATGGCTTCGAGCCGATGGTGGATTGGTTGAACTTCTACTTCCAGCGCCGTCCTGGTTCACTGCCTTATATGGATCCAAATGTTAACGCATTCCACCTCACTCCCGATGCAGCGCTGTGCCAGGGGGTTAATCAAAACATTGTGAGGGGTGTAGCATCAACAGCACCTTGGAATAAAGTTGACGAATACTTTAAAAATAATCCAATGCCAATACAGTAGGTAAAAGGTATAAAAAAGCTCCTCAATCGAGGAGCTTTTTTGAATCAAGGTAGCAGCTTATTTTTCAATAATCGCTGTAACACCCTGACCACCGGCAGCACAGATCGATACCAGTACACGACCTGAACCTTTTTGAGCAATCAGTTTGGCTGCCGTCGCAATAATACGACCACCAGTTGCTGCAAAGGGATGACCGGCTGCAAGTGATGAGCCTTTCACGTTCAGTTTTACACGGTCAATTGAACCGAGTGGCGCATCCAGACCTAAACGCTCTTTACAGAATGCTGGATCTTCCCATGCCTTTAAAGTAGACAGCACTTGAGAAGCAAATGCTTCATGAATTTCATAATAGTCGAAGTCCTGAAGTTTTAGGCCCGCACGTTCCAGCATGCGAGGAACAGCATAAGCAGGTGCCATCAATAAACCTTCTTTCTTCTCGACAAAATCAACTGCTGCAGTTTCCTGAAAAGTCAGATAAGCCAAAACTTCATGACCATTGGCTTTTGCCCATTCTTCAGACGCTAGCAGAACGCAAGAAGCACCATCTGTCAGTGGGGTAGAGTTACCCGCAGTCATGGTACGCGCATCGCCCTTACCAAACGCAGGTTTAAGCTTCGCCAGTTTCTCGACTGAAGAATCAGCACGCAGGTTATTGTCACGCTCTAAACCCAGGAATGGCGTGATCAGATCATCAAAGAAACCTTCTTCATAAGCTGCTGCCATTTTCTGGTGTGAAGATGCAGCAAGTTCATCTTGCGCTTCACGGGAAATACCCCATTCCAGTGTGGTAATCGCCTGATGATCACCCATAGACAAGCCAGTACGTGGCTCACCATTTTTAGGTGCGTCCATCAATTCTTTGACATTAATTTTGGTCAAGGCTTTTAAACGGTCTTTGGCAGTTTTGGCAATGTTCAATTCAAGCAGCGCTTTACGCAAGCCGTCACCCAATGCAATGGGCGCATCAGAGGTGGTATCTACACCACCGGCGATTCCTACTTCAATTTGGCCCAGTGCAATCTTGTTTGCCACTAAAAATGCAGCTTGTAAACCCGTACCACACGCCTGCTGGATATCATAAGCTGGGGTTTCTGGTGCCAGTGCCGTATCCAGAACACATTCACGAGTCAGGTTAAAGTCACGGCTATGCTTCAGGACAGCACCTGCAACCACTTCACCGACACGTTGACCTTGCAGATTAAAGCGCTCTACCAGACCATTTAATGCTGCGGTCAGCATGTCCGAGTTAGAGGCAGTAAAATAGGCACCATTCGAACGTGCAAATGGAATACGGTTGCCACCAAGAATAGCAACGCGGCGAACTGTGTTTTGGCTCATATTATTATCCTGTTGAACAGAAGGCTGTGTTTTTGAAACTGAATCTGTTTGAGTTGATGTCGTCTGACTGCTACTGCTCGCTGTACGACGGGTACGCGGAGTTTTAGCCGGACTTTTAGCTGCAGCAGCGGCTGTATCCGTGTTTTTAGTGCTACGCTTAGCACGCGTTGATGATTTTGACACAGCTGGAGATGCGGAATTCTCGACTGCTGGATTTTCTTGAGTTGTTTTGCTCATAAGGCTTTTCCAAGCAAATTGATCGTCTTCTTGTGGCTTACATTAGCATAGATGAGTATATGCTGTATTGACTACAATGACATTGCAGACTGCGCTCAGGTCAAGTCATCTGCCAGATATCTCAAGTATGATTGGGTAGAATCTGGTAGATCTATTGCAATATAAGTATCTGGCATTATATTGAAGTTAAAGGATAACTTTAGATCGATCAAAAATTAATTTGTATGAGAGATAATAAACATGACTGATCAGTACCAAAATTTCGCAAAGTCTCCTATTGGTAAATTTGTCATTAAAAATCTGGGCCTGCCATCCCCAATTTCCCTAGACCGTTTCGAGTCTGCAACGCCAGTGGTAAAAGGCGCTGTGTTATTCGGTGCTGCACCTGCGAGTGTATTGACCGGTTCTATTGCTCAGGTGCTGGCAAATATTCATGCCAATAGCTATGCAGGCAATAATGCGGAACTGCAACAGGCAGCGGCGAAATCGGGTCTGAACCTGAATGCATTTAATACTGGCGATAAAGAATCCAAGTTTAAAGTGGTTATTTTTGATGCTTCTGGTATTGAAAATTCAGAGCAGTTGAAATCACTTTATGAATTCTTTAATCCGATTGCGCGTCAGATTCAAAGTTCTGGTCGTGTGGTCGTGATCGGCACAACACCTGAATCTGCAAAATCTGTGAGTCAGGCCATTGCACAACGTGCGCTCGAAGGTTTTGTCAAATCTGTGGGCAAAGAATTTAAAAAGGGTATTGCAGCCAACCTGATTTATGTCGATGCAGGTGCCGAAGCCAATCTTGAGTCTGTGCTACGTTTTGCAATTTCTCCACGCTCTGCCTATGTGTCTGGTCAGGTTATTCGTGTATCGGCAGCAGCACAAGTAGACTTGGACTGGAGTAAGCCACTGGCAGGAAAAACGGCAGTAGTAACTGGAGCAAGCCGTGGTATTGGTGAGGCGATTGCTCATGTGCTGGCACGTGATGGCGCACATGTGATTTGTCTGGATGTCCCACAACAGCAGGCAGATCTGGATCGTGTCGCTGGTGAAATTGGCGGCTCTACACTAGCGATTGACATTACTGCAGCCGATGCGGGTGAGAAAATCAAACAGGCGGCAGCGGCGCAGGGTGGTCTGGATATTATCGTGCATAATGCCGGGATTACCCGCGACAAGACTTTGGCCAATATGAAGCCTGAGCTTTGGGATCTGGTCATTAACATCAACCTGTCAGCAATTGAACGCGTCAATGATTACTTGCTCTGCAACGATGGTCTAAATGCAAATGGCCGTATTATCTGTGTATCTTCTATTTCAGGTATTGCAGGTAATCTGGGTCAAACCAACTATGCAGCCTCTAAAGCAGGTGTGATTGGTGTGGTGAAATTCACAGCACCGACATTAAAAAATGGTATAACCATTAATGCTGTGGCACCGGGTTTTATTGAAACGCAAATGACAGCAGCAATTCCATTTGCCATCCGTGAAGCTGGACGCCGTATGAATTCCATGAGTCAGGGTGGTCATCCTGTTGATGTGGCAGAAGCGATTGCGATGTTTGCCTCGACTGCCTCTTCAGGTTTGAATGGCAATGTGGTGCGTGTGTGTGGTCAGAGCCTGTTAGGGGCTTAATTTAGAATCCCCCTAAATCCCTCTTTGCAAAAGAGGGGACTACTCCTCCCTTTGTTAAAGGGAGGTTGGGAGGGATTTATTTAAAAAGATATTCTTCCTTCTTTTAAAAAGAAGGACGTCATAAAGATAAATATTCCAAAGGTTCAGTATGAATACTCGCCATTTTAGTCAACTTCCAAAACCTTATTTAGCCTATCCAAAAGTGATTCAGGGCTTGATTTTAAAAAAGCCAAAAGCTGAAAAAGTTCTACCGCAAGTTGAATATGTGGTGGATTCATTCAAGGTCGATCAAAAGCATCTGAAAGCCTATAATGAAGTTTGTGGTTTTAAAAATAATGGCTATATTCCAGCCATTTATCTAACAGTTCTTTCACAAAGCCTGCAAATGCATATGATGACGGCTGAAGCTTTTCCTTTTCCGGTTCTCGGTCTGGTGCATATCCGCAATCAGGTCAAACAGTATCGTAAAATCGGAGTCAATGAATCTCTCACATTGTCTTGCAAGTTTGGTGAATTGCAGCCGCATGATAAAGGTGTACAGTTTGATTTCATCACCACAGTAAAAGTCGGTGATGAAGTGGTGGTGGAAGCCTTGACCACTTATCTGTCCCGTCAAAAGAGTAAAGGCAAAGCTGCAGCCAAAATCGTCGAAAACAAGACACCCGATTATGAGCTGAATGCTGAATGGGAAATTCTAGAAAATACGGGTCGCCGTTATGCCATGACATCCGGCGACTTTAACCTGATTCATATTCATGCCCTAATGGCTAAGGCATTCGGATTTAAACAGGCGATTGCGCATGGTATGTGGACCAAGGCTAAAGCTTTGTCCAGCCTGGCATTGCCCGATGCCTATGAAGCAGATGTCTGGTTTAAACTGCCCTTATATCTGCCTTCCAAAGTGCAATTCTTAACCGCGAAAGCAGCTAATGATACGGAAATCCTGATTCGTAATAGCAAAAATCAGAAGCCGCATGTCACAGGAACTGTGACCGCAATTTAAAGTACGATAAAAGCCTGAACCTGATTTAGGCTTTTTTGTTTTTAAGAAATCAATATTCTATGGATAGAATGATGCAGCCACTCAAAGATTATTTATTTGCGGATACAGCCCATTACCAAGGAACGGTAAATGAAAATTTCCGTGACCTTGCCCATCAGTTTAGTCGCCTACAGCATGCTCGCACAGAGCAGGGTGGTGCGGCACTTGTTGTCTATTTTCAGGGACAAAAAGTCGTCGATATTTATACCGGGAAAAAATCGGAATCTGAGGCTTGGCAAACCGATACCATGTCGCTGTGTTATTCGACGGGCAAAGGTGTGCTGGCGACACTGGCACATATTCTGGCCAGTCAGGGCCTGGTTGATTATGACCAGCCTGTTGCAGAATATTGGCCTGAATTTGCGCAAAACGGTAAAGAAAATATTACTCTGGCGCATATGCTGAGTCATCAAAGCGGATTGTTTGATATCCGTAATATCATTGCCGACGCCACTGAAATGGCCGACTGGCCGCAGATGCTAGACCGAATTGCCGCGGCTGAACCACGTTTTCAAGTTGCAACAGATGCGGCCTATCAACCGCTGACCTTTGGCTGGCAGGTCGGTGGTGCATTAGAAAAAGCGACAGCTAAAACTTTAACTGAACTGATGCAGGCATATCTGGTTCAGCCTTTGATGTTGAATGGTGCTTATTTCAGTGTGCCGACCAATGAATTAGCTCGGGTAGCACTGCCGATTTTTAAAGCTAAAGCAGCCAAGTCTCAATCGCAGCCTGCGAAAAAAACAGGATCAAGAAAACCGAATCTGATGGAGCGGGCTTTGATTTGGAGTGGACAAGATCCGCAGGATTTTCAGGATGCGATGATTCCCAAAGGAATGAGGAATTTCAGTTTCTTTAGTGAGCAAGGCCTGCAAGCAATCATTCCATCCGCCAATGGAGTATTTACCGCAGAGAGTCTGGCAAAAATTTATGCCATGCTGGCCAATCGCGGCGAATGGCAAGGACAGCAATTGATCTCGCCTGAAGTTTTTCAGCGTCTCAGTCAGATTCAATGCAAAAAACGCGATCGAGTCATGCCTTTGCCGATGCACTGGCGATTGGGTTATCATCGGGTGCTTACTTTAGGTAAAGCTTCGCAAGGTTTTGGTCATATGGGCTTTAATGGTTCGGGAGCCTGGTGTGACCCTGAGCGCAATTTAAGTTTTGCCTATACCCATAATTTCCCGACAGGTTCATTGACCGGAGATTATCGTCTGTGGGGTTTGACACAGGAAACCTTACGCTGTGCTGATGCCGTCCTGACTGGACGTAAAGGTTGGCGCTAAATATCCCTGATTGGGGAGTTTAGTAAAGTCCTTAAAATATGTTATTTTGGCGTGACTCCCAGTCTGTGGTATGAAGTGATGAAAAAAGTGCTGATGATTCCTCTGGTCGCAAGCAGTGCCTTGTTTGGCTGCCAGGATCAAAACCAATCGACGGCAAATACTGCTATTGAGGCTAAAGCTCAGATTCCTGCCTGGGTCGGGAATTATCAGGGCACCACACCCTGTATGGGATGTTTTTCAAGTTGTGACGATTGTCCGGGTATGGCTGTTGCTTTGAGCTTGCATGATGATCGGACTTTTACGTTATCACGTGAAAGCTTGAGTGGGCATAACCCGATTGAAACCATTACTGGGCCGATTCGTTTTCAGGATGATACGCAACAAAAGATTGAACTGCTGAATGTCGATACCCGCAATCTGGTTTATGTGGATCTGAAAAAGCAGGTTCTGGAAATTCGTGAAGATCAAACAGGCAAACGCTACCAGATGCAAAGTGACTTTATCCTGTTTGAATCGGTCTGATTTTAAGAAAATATATGTTTTATATCCCTTTTTCAATGATTTTGATCAAGGGATTTTTATTGTTTATAAACCGGCATTCATTTCACTATTTACTAAAAAAACAGTATGCTTAGACCTGTAAAAAGGAGCATACATGTATCAAGTACTTGCGCGAAAATACCGTCCTCGTAATTTTAATGAATTGGTGGGGCAAAACCATGTTTCACGTGCTTTAACCAGCGCGCTCGAACGTGGCCGTTTGCACCATGCCTATTTGTTTACAGGAACGCGTGGTGTCGGAAAAACCACGATTGCACGTATTTTGGCGAAGTGCTTGAACTGTGAGACCGGTATCACCTCGACACCGTGTGAAGTCTGTGCGACTTGTAGCGCCGTCAACGAAGGACGCTTTATCGATTTGATCGAAATCGATGCGGCCTCACGCACCAAGGTTGAAGATACTCGCGAGCTGCTCGACAATGTGCCTTATGCACCGACTCAAGGTCGTTTTAAAGTTTACCTGATTGATGAAGTGCACATGCTGTCCACGCATTCTTTCAATGCTTTATTAAAGACTCTGGAAGAGCCACCTGCGCACGTCAAGTTCCTGTTTGCTACGACCGACCCACAAAAGCTGCCAATTACAGTAATTTCACGCTGTTTGCAGTTTACTTTGCGCCCATTGGCTGTTGATGAAATTACCGAGCATCTGGCCCAGATTTTAGGCCAAGAAAGTATTCAGTCGGATCAGGATGCCATCTGGCAAATTGCCGAATCTGCTCAAGGTTCTTTGCGTGATGCCTTGTCTCTGACCGATCAGGCGATTGCCTATGGTCAGGGTGCGATTCAGCATCAGGATGTCAAAGACATGCTGGGCTTGATTGACCGGACCATTATTTATGATCTGATTCTGGCGATTCACCAGAACCAGAAAGCACAGGTCAGTCAGTTGTTGCTGCAATTCCGTCAGCAGGCTTTGGATGTGTCACTGGTTTTAGATCAGTTAATTTCGACTTTGCATGAACTGGCTTTATTACAATATCTGCCAGATTTAAGTCTGAAATATAGTGCTGAAATCAATCAAAAGATTATGCAATTATCCGGTTTGATTTCGGCGCAGGATTTGCAACTGTATTATCAAGTCGCATGTAAAGGACGCGCTGATTTACAGTTGGCGGTGACTCAGGAACAAGGTTTTGAGATGACGGTGCTACGCTTATTGGCATTCCGTCCCTTACAGCCAAGCGAGGTTCCAGTCGTTCATGAAGCCGCAACTCAACCAATAGCAGCTTCTCCTACACGTCTACAACAGCCCATTCAGACACAATTGCAGTCTGAAACAGTCACAGCAAAAACATTTGAAGCGGAACCGACCTTCGATGATTTCTCTCTGGACGATGAGACGGATGAGGAAGCTTATACGCCATCAATGCCTGAACCATCTTCAGATGATTTTCTCCATGAAGAAAAGTCCACTAATGATCATGCACCTGAGCCTGTTCAACAGGGAGTAATTCAGACAGCGATTGAGGAAGTACAGTCTAGTGATCAGATCGTTTTTGATCCAAATGACGACAAAGGCCTGTTTGGTTTTGATGAAATCGAGAGTAGCGTAGAAGCACCGGCGACAAGCAGCAGCTCGGATGATTTCCTGCTTGAAGAGTTTATTCCTGTAGATGCTGTTACTCATGTCGAAGCAGCACAAGAAATATCTGCTGATGAGGAATTTAGTCTTGCCTCACCGGAATTGGAACTTTCACAGGAAACGATTGCTCAGCCTGTGATTGAAGAAGTCGCTCCGATTCAGACTGCGCTACCGGATGACATTTCCCAAGATTTAAATACGCAGAATCTGATGCCACAGGATATTTTAAAAATCCCTGAGCAAATGTTAGAGGGTGAGTGGAGCGTCGAAAAATGGGAATACTGGTTCCGTAACAGCCAGCTTTCTCCAGCAGTGCAGGAACTGGCACAGTATGGTGTCATGAGCGGACAGATTAATGGCCAATCCGTTTTTCATATCCCTGAGCAATACCAGCAACTTTTGACACAACTGCAACATACTCTGGAAGCTGCTTTACAACAGCAGTGGCCGCAAACTCATTTCCAGGTGAAATTTGAAAGTGTGGACCAGCTAACACCCTATACCATGCAGCATCAGCGGAAGGCTCGTGCCTTTAAACGCGCTGAAGAGCTGTTACAGGCTGAACCTGCGGTACGTGACCTGTTGCAGCAGTTCGATGGTGAATTGCAAAATATTCAGCTGAAATAGACTGGATTTTAAGGCACAACAAATCGAGATAAGGCATCCCGCATTTCGGCTGAAATCGGGGTGCTTTTTCGTGTCTCACGATCGACAAATACATGAACAAAATTACCCTGAGCTGCAGCTGTATCCGAATTGCGTTTAAAAATGGCCAGATCGTAGCTCAGTGATGAATTTCCCATGCTTTCAATGGCCACGCCCACTTCAATAATTTCCGGATAAGACAGTTCCTGATTAAACTGGCAGTTGGAGCTGACCACCAGCCCAATCATCGGAGAGTATTTCGGATCAAAGGCCGCTTCCTGAATCAGCAGGGCATTGGCTGCGGTGTCAAAATAACTGTAATAAGTCACATTGTTGACGTGGCCATACAGGTCATTGTCTGCCCAGCGGGTCTGAATGGGCAAGAAAAAGGCATAGTGTTCGCGTTGTTTGATCGTGGCTTTCATCAGGATTCGCTCTCAGCTAGACAAGGCTTAGTGTGGAAATAGATTTAGGCATAAATCGCCTGGTAAATCTGGTAAGCGTCATCCAACTTGAGTTCGCGTGGATTGTTCTGCAACAGCCGGCTTTGTTGCATGGCATCTTCTGCCATAACCATCAACATCTGTTCTGGTACATTTAACTGCTTTAATTTTAAGGTTAAGCCGCTCTGTATCAGATGATTATTAAAATGATCAATAAACAGATCGGTCAGTCCATCATGACAACCTTTACTGTGGGGATCTAACCAGGTCATCAATTCGGCATAGAGCTGTTTGGCTACAGGTGCATTAAATTTTAAGACTTCGGTCAGCACCAAAGCATTGCTATGTCCATGCGACAGATGAAAATGCCCACCGAGTGGATAAGCCAGCGCATGTACGGCAGCGACCGGTGCGTTGGCAAAGGCTTGTCCAGCCAGCATGGAACCGACCAGCATATTTTGACGCGCATCTAAATCATATCCGTCTTGCAGTACGTGCGGCAGATTGGCATTCAGCAATCTTAAAGCCTGTTTGGCCAGCATATCCGAATAAGGATTTTTCTTGTGTTTTGAGGTATAGGCTTCAATGGCATGTACCATGGCATCGATTCCGGTGGCAGCGGTAATCTGTGCCGGCAAATTCCGAGTGAAAGTCGCATCCAGAATAGCAATATCGGCATAGAGAATAGGCGCGACAATGCCGCTTTTGGTGGTTTCACCTGTAGTAACAATCGAAATTGGTGTGACTTCGGAGCCCGTTCCGGCTGTGGTGGGAACCAGAATTAGAGCTAAACGTGGCCCGGTGGCATTATCGACGCCATACAGATAGGAAAGCGTCTGATGCTGCTCAGGATGCGCCAAAATCGCAATCAGCTTGGCCACATCCATCGAGCTGCCACCACCAAAGCCTAGCACCACATCAATCTTTTCCTGCTTTGCAAAAGCTGCTGCTTCAAGCACTACGTTATCGGGCGGGTCAGCCTGAACATCTGAGTAAATCACATAATCCAGACCGGCAGATTCAATAATATCCAGAATCGGCAGATGTAATTGCTGCTTCAGCATACCCGGGTCAGTCACCAGTAGAAGACGTTGATAACGGCCATTTTTTAGGATTTTAAACAATTCCTGAATCGTGCCTAGTCCGGCAATGATATTGGGGACGGTTTGAAACTGAAAACGATTCATGGCGATATCCTTGATTTTTTTATTGCAAATACGAGATTATTCTATGGTTGTAAGATAGGAATCAGTATATAAATAACTTAACATAAGAATCCTTAAAATAAAGTAGCTCTGAGGTTGTTTATGTCATCCAGAACGCCATACAAGGTGTTATGTGTTTGTTTGGGGAATATTTGCCGTTCTCCCACGGCAGAAGTGGTACTCAGACATTATTGTGATGAACAGCAACTGAATATCGTGGTCGATTCTGCTGGAACCAGTAATTATCATCCGGGCAAGGCCCCAGACCTGCGTAGCCAGCAGCATGCACTGAAACGTGGCTATGATCTGTCAACGCTTCGCGCACGTCAGCTGACTCCGCATGATTTTATTGATTATGATCTGATTCTGGCGATGGATCTGGAGAATTTATCCAATATCCAGAACATACAGGGTCTGGCAGAAACTCAGTTTGGTCATGTACGTGCACGCGTGGCACTGATGAGTGAGCATGACCAGATCTATCCGAAACAGGCTTTACCCGATCCCTATTATGGCGAAGCGGATGGCTTTGAGCGGGTGCTTGATCAGTGTGAGTCCAGCAGCCAGGCCTGGATTGAGATTTTTAAACAGAATTTAAACAAGGTTTAAGCAATGCAGATTCAAACCCAGGTTCAACTTAAACCTTTTAATACCTTAAATTTAGAAGCAGTTGCTGCATACTATGCCCATATTCAGTCCACCACTGATCTGATGGCTGCACTGGATTTTGCGGAACAGCAGCAACTCAATGTGCTGATCCTGTCAGGCGGCAGCAATATGTTGTTGCCGGAGCAGATTGATGCCCTGGTTCTGCATATGGATATTCATGGCATTGAAATACTGGATGCTGATGATCAGACGCAGCGCTTACGTGTAGGCGGTGGTCAAGGCTGGCATGACTTCGTGCTCTGGACTACCGCACAAGGTCTGTATGGTTTACAAAATCTGGCTCTGATTCCTGGACGTGTCGGTGCTTCGCCAGTACAGAATATTGGCGCCTATGGCGTTGAAGTCGGCGAGTTTATTGATTCCGTCGAGGTCTATGACCGTCAGCTGAAACATTTTGCTTCGATTCAGGCAGCCGATTGCCAGTTTGCCTATCGGCATAGTATTTTTAAAGATGATCCAAATCGTTATGTGATTACCCATGTGACTTTTAGCTTGCTTAAACAGCCAGATTTGAAACTGAATTACGGTGATCTGAAGACTGCGGTTGGTGATCAACTCACAGCAGAAAACCTGCAACAACAGGTCATCCAGATTCGCCAGAGTAAATTGCCTGATCCGCAAGAATTCCCTAACGTGGGCAGCTTCTTTAAAAATCCTGTGGTTGATCAGGTGGTCTTTGACCAGATTGCTGCATCTTTCCCGAATTTACCCCATTACCACCAAGCCAATGCGCAAGTTAAACTTGCAGCAGGCTGGTTAATTGATCAGGCTGGCTGGAAAGGCAAACAGTTGGGCCCTGTCGGCATGTTTCATAAACAGGCATTGGTCTTGGTGAATTATGGTCAAGCCTCTCTCACCGATGTACGTAAAACTTATCGTGCGGTACAGCAAGCGGTTTGGGATAAATTCCAGCTGATGCTGGAACCTGAACCTGTATTGTTCGATAAAAATGGTCTGATCCGCTCTCATCAGGAAGAGGAATAACATGAAGAACACCCATTGGATGGTACGTTTTCTACAAATTGTCACTGGACTGTTTGTACTATGCGGCTGTCTGCTGGTGTTTATTTATACGCCTTTTTACTCAAAAATCATCGTAAAGGGTTTAAATCACTTTGCATCAGTAGAACTCAATGAAGTTGCGGCTCAAAGCCAGAAAATGGCTGCACTCAGCGAACATGAAAATCTGGAACCTGGGTCTGACTTGTGGATTGCCCGACAGGCATATTTAAAGGTCATGGAACAGGATATTCAGCAAAATAACTCGGCTAATCTGCTTCTGATTCAGGCGCGTTATAAAGCGCTACAGAAGGTGATTGAAGACTTTCAGCGCGAGCAGCAAGATCAAAAATTAGAGCAAAGTCCATCTGCCCAGGTACCGTTATTGCCCTCACAGGAAGATGCAGAACCAGTCGATCCGGCAGCGAATGTCCGGGAATTACTGGAGTGGGATAGGAGTGAAAACAAGGAACGCATTGAGCAATATATGGAGTTTCTGACGACACATCCACTTGAGCAGGGTGAAGCCAGTTCGGTACAGGAAACCGATGGAGAGGAAATCCAGCAGGACTTGGCTTTACTACAAGAGCAACAGCAGGCTAAACCGGCGAATAGCTCCCAACCTTATGCCATTGTGGTATTGGGTGGTGGCTTAACCCTAGATGACCAAGGCAAAGAGATCATCGTAAATAACTATACGCGACTACGTCTGGAAACTACGCTGGCAGTAGAGAAACATTATCAGTTGCCGATTGTTCTGAGTGGGGTCGAAGCGCCGTATATGCAGCGCTGGTTAAAAAATCATGGTGTCGATGCCAAATTACTGGAAGATCGCAGCATGAACACCTGTGAAAATACCCGTTTCAGTTCATTATTATTACAAAAGAAAGGTGGAGCGCCTACAGTGATTCTGATTACGGATCGTTATCATATGCCGCGTACCCGCCGTTTATTTGCGTTAAATGGCATACAAACCATTCCGGTAGAAGCGCCGATGCCAACGTCATTGACACGATGGCGTCCAAGTGCACAAAATTATGATCACAGTCGTCGTGCCAATTATGAAATGTTGGCGACCATGCGCGATATGTGGTTTGGATCCAGTGACTGTCGGGAGGTGCCATAATGTCTGATATCCCATTTTTAAATCCTACCATTCTGAAACAGCTGGATTTACCCATTCCGAGTCGGGATGTTACGCCTCAACTCTTGCCACCTTTAAACCTGAATCGTAGTGATGAACCGCCGATTGAGCTGCAGTCCTATCGCAAGCTTTATGGTTTTGATTTACTGGTTTGTAAACACTGGCAGGGCTATGTACAGATGCCTTTATTCAGGTTGCATGTACAGGTGTTTGAACCGAATCTGGAAAATACCCGCTTTGACAAGATTCAGGGAACTGCTTTTCTGCTACATGGTTATCTGGAACATAGCGGCATTTATCAGCCTATTGTCAAAGAGCTTTTGGAACAGGGTTTTAGCGTATTGACCTATGACCTGCCCGGACATGGCCTGAGTGATGGTTCACCTGCCAGCATTCAGAATTTTGATCATTATCAGCAGGTTTTGCATGCCGTACATCGTTATGTGCAACATGCTTCACAATTACCCAAACCTTGGGTTGGCATCGGGCAAAGTACCGGCGGTGCGATCTGGATGCACCATTTACTGGAGTTTGCGGAACGTCGCGAAAATCCTTTTGTTGAGCGGGTCTTGCTATTATCACCATTGATTCGTCCCGCCAAAACTGCTTGGTGGCATAATTCGGTCGGATTGGGCATTATTAGCCGAATCAAACGTGAAGTTCCCCGACATTTCAGACGCAATAACCATAATCCGGAGTTTTTGCGTTTTATCCGGCTTAAAGATCCATTACAACCGCGAATGATGGGTATGGACTGGATTTTGGCGATGTCACGCTGGATGCTGGAAATGGAAGCGCGTCCGGCCTGTCGTATTCCGGTCTGGCTGGCACAGGGTGCACAGGATCAGACCGTAGACTGGCGCTATAATATCGAATTTATCCGACGTAAATTCCGTCTCCAGACCTTACTGATGCTGGAAGAAGGTTCGCATCAACTGATCAATGAACGCGCGGATATTCGTGCTGCATTGACCGGCTTGATTCCTGCCTTTCTACATGCACAGGGCAGTAAAACCTATTATTGATCTACAATTCAATGTGAAAAAAGGCGTTTGATTAAACGCCTTTTCTAATTTAACTGTATTGAGTTAAAATTTATCCAGTTTAGCCAGGTTCCACATCCGGAAGTAGAAGTTCTCCTCATCCTTATTTTCACAGGATAATAATTCTCCCTCTTTCAACCAAAAATGAATCTGCGCAAAGTTCTTTATTTCGTGATTATTCACACGTTGTGCCAAGTGATGTGCCTTAATCGCCGAAGGGTGTTTCAGGCCTGCAGAAGCAATCAGTTCAGACAAGGCGTGTAAGGTGTTTTTATGATAATGAAATACGCGCTCTGCTTTGGTGGGCACATGTAAGGCCTTTTGACGATCTTTATCCTGTGTGGTGACACCGACAGGACACTGGTTGGTATGACAGCTTTGAGCCTGAATACAGCCGACGGCAAACATAAAACCACGTGCCGAATTCACCCAATCTGCCCCAATCGCGAGCGTGCTGGCAATATCAAATGCACTAATAATTTTACCACTTGCACCAATTTTGATTTTATCTCTTAAACCTGCACCAACAAGGGTATTATGCACAAATAGTAAACCTTCTCTTAGGGGTGCACCGACAAAGTCGATTAACTCAATGGGTGCAGCGCCCGTTCCACCTTCAGAGCCATCGACGACGATGAAATCGGGATAAATCTGGGTGTGCAGCATGGCTTTGACCATACTCATAAACTGCCAGGGCTGCCCCAGACATAGCTTGAATCCGACCGGTTTTCCGTTGGAAAGTTCACGTAATCGTTGGATGAAATTCATCATTTCAATCGGGGTGCTAAAGGCGGGATGACTAGAGGGTGATACGCAATCATGTTCACGGCTGATGCCCCGGATTTGGGCAATTTCTTCCGAGATCTTGCTTTTAGGTAAAATACCGCCATGTCCGGGTTTAGCCCCTTGTGATAACTTGATTTCAATCATTTTTACTTGCGGTAATTTGGCTTGTGCCGCAAAGCGTTCCGGATCAAACTGTCCATCTAAGGTACGGCAGCCAAAATAACCACTGCCAATTTCCCAGACCAGATCGCCCCCATATTCAAGATGATAGGGGCTGATACTGCCTTCACCGGTATCATGGAAAAAATCACCTTTTTGAGCGCCGAGATTCAGCGCACGGATTGCATTGGCACTCATACTGCCAAAGCTCATGGCTGAAATATTTAAAATGGAAGCAGAGAAGGGCTGTGTACATTGCTCATTGCCGATCAGGATACGGAAAGTTTGTGGATCGGCCACCTTACATGGCGTCAAAGAGTGACTGACAAATCTATAATTGTCTTCATAGACATTGAGAATTGAACCGAAAGGTTTATCTGAATTTTCATTTTTCGCCCGCTGGTACACCAGACTACGTTGCATACGGGAAAAGGGCAGTGCATCGCGGTCGGCTTCAATAAAATATTGACGAATCTCCGGACGAAATTCTTCGAAGATAAAGCGGAAATGTCCCATGATGGGGTAGTTTTTCAGAATAGAATGCTTGTTTTGCAGTACATCATACAAACCCAACAGGCTCAGGAGTATACTCAGAATCCACAGGGTATTCACCAAAGTTTGCGGCATAAAATAATAGATATAACGCGGCGAATAACCGATATGGAATGTGGTAAAAATCACTGCAATCAGAATGCAGGCAAACCAGACTGAATGGCGAGAAAAGAAAGTATTGAGCAGCTTGTGCCGTACTAATTGAGCAGGGTTAGCCATTGTAAAATTAAGTCCCTATTTCTACTTCTATAGGGCTTTATGATGTGCAGAGCCAGGTATCTTATGCAAGCATAGAATTGTTATTCAATTTTATAAACTTGCCAAAAATCATACCCAGACAGGCAATCAATCAGTAGCAATTGCAGATAAATTTTGCGGAAAAATTCCTATAGAAAAAATATGCAAAGCACATATATTCTATTTATTTCACAGGCAGAGTGAATGCTTTTATAGTCGATTTATCACCCATACAGGAGTTATAAACCATGACAAAAAAATCCATTCGCTTTAATAATGCCGAACTGGCTTGCTCATGTCTCAGTTCTGTTTAAATATTGAGGTTTCATCCAATCTGCATTTCGGGGTATTAGAGAAAAGCAGGTTGGTACAGCGGTAGACCACCAGAACAATCATAAAAATACAAGCATAATTCTCCAATCCCCAATCTGGGGATTTTTTTATTCTGGAATTATTAAAGCTGAATGAAATCCATTTGGTTAAGGGTTTTCCTCATCCATCTGGCTAACTGCATTGGACACCATACTGGGTTCAATATGTTTAATCTTTTTACCAAAGCTGCGCAGCCACCACACCAGTTGTGAAGTAAAAGGAACCGTTGCACTAATCAGCGACATACCATTGTCCAGTTTTTCAATCTTCTGATCTTTACTGAGCTGACTTTCCTCAAAATAATGTGCATCCGATTCCGACATGCTCAGTTTTAGCATGACATTTTCAGTAGGGTGATTGAAATCCACCCGGAAGCCCAATGCACCAGAATCGATATAGTCATCAATATCAAAATTCACCGGATGCAGGGCACGTGAATTGAGAACTACTGCCGATTTAAAACGGTGCAGGGCAAAGGTCTGAATATCAGATTTGTCATGACGGGTACAGACCAGATAAATGATGGAGCCTTTTTGCACCAAAGCCAGTGGATTGAGGATATAAGTCTTTTCTTCGCTGTTGTGACCGCGGCCCTGATAGACACATTCCAGCTGTTTGTCCTGCAACAAGCCTTCATATACCGCCTGCTGTGCAGTCTTATCCACGAACGGTGGAATGAGCGGTTGGGTGGCTGGCACAATCCGTACCCGATTAATCCATTGGCGGACATTGTTTTGCGAGGACAGACTGCGGCGTGCCAGATCAAACCAGGGATTCATTTCTTCGATCAGGCTCGGTGGCAGCAAATGTTTTAAATGTTCTTCGACCATCATAAAGGTGACCGCCTGTGAGCTGGTCATATGCGGCAAGCTTTGCAGCGGTGCATCTGAGCGCCAACGCCAGCCTTGTGGTGTGGTCTTGCTGCTTTCGATTGGAAAGCGCTGCGCAATCTGGTTCAGGTCACGCTGAATGGTACGCAGGCTGATATCAATTCCTTCGCGATTCAAGATTTCCTGTAATTCACGTGTTCCCATCCATTTGCCGGTAGAAAGACGCGACAAGATTTGCCATTGGCGATACAGGCTATTCGAGGTTTCTTTTTCTTGTGCTGACATAATTTATTTTGCTGGCGATAAAGAGGATGGGATTTAGGCTTAGACTAACACAATAAAAAAACTCTCATTTTTTCGCAAGTCTTTCTGCGCAACAATTGTCCTACAAACTAAAAACAACTTGGTAAGAAATGGCATTGAGTTCAGGGTGCATTTATTAGATTAATAGTAGTTGCAATATAGGTTCAATGGCATGGATATTGCTTTGATTTAATTATAATAGATGATAAGACGAGGTTTGTATGCTTAAAGGAAATCGGGATACAAATGTAATTGAAAAAATTGATAATTTTAGTTCCCAAAATCTTGGGAAAAATTTTATAGAGGCTAAAACAGCAACGGTATCGACTACAGCAAATCCACAACTTTTATTTCAACAGTTGTCTTCAAAATTCTTTAATGAAATGCAGGATGAGCAAGTCATGTCCAGTCAGGCAAGTCAAAGACTGGAAGAATGGTTATCCCAACACACGCTGGATGAATTGAATGCTCTGAATCAGGTGGCAAAAGAACATTTTTTACATCATGGCATTAGCTTTACGGTTTACGAAGATAAAGAGGGGGTAGAGCGAAGCATTCCTTTCGATATCATTCCACGAGTGATTGACCGCAAACAGTGGAATATGGTGGCTCTGGGGTCGGCACAACGCGTGCGCGCACTGAATCTGTTTTTACATGACATTTATCATCAACAGGATATTTTAAAAGCCAATATCATTCCTGAACTCCAGATTTTGACGCATGAGGCTTATCAGCCGCATATGTATCAACATAGCCTGAAAGGCAGGATTTATAGCCAGATTAGTGGCATTGATGTAATACGTGATTCCAAGGGCAAATTTTATGTCTTGGAGGACAATCTTAGAACGCCATCGGGTGTCTCTTATATGCTGGAATGCCGTAAGATTAGCCAAAAGCTGATGCCGAAAATATTTGAACAGTCCAAGATTGCTGGAATTGAGCAATACCCCCAGCTTTTAAAAGAAATCCTGATCGAAAATGCCCATGTCGACAAACCCTTTGTCGTAGTGCTGACGCCAGGGCGTTTTAATAGTGCTTACTATGAGCACGCCTTTCTCGCAAGAGAAATGAATGTACCATTGGTAACATCACGTGATCTTTTTGTTGATGACTCGAAGGTTTATGTAAAAACTATACGTGGTCGCCAAAGAGTCGATGTTATTTATAGACGGGTCGATGATGCTTATCTCGATCCATTATGCTTTAAACCGGAGAGTACCCTGGGTGTACCTGGCTTAATGTCAGCTTATTTACAAAATAATGTCCTGATTGCCAACGCACCGGGTACAGGTGTCGCAGATGACAAATCGATTTATCCATATGTCGATAAAATGATTCATTTTTATTTGGGTGAACAGCCAATACTAAAAAATGTTCCGACGTATCAATGTCGTAATCAGCAAGATTTAAGCTATGTGTTGGCCCATCTGGACCAGCTGGTGGTAAAAGAAGCTCAGGGTTCGGGTGGTTATGGCATGCTGATTGGGCCACAGGCTTCGAAACAGCAAATTGAATTTTTCAGGGAGAAAATTTTAGCTGCGCCGCATTTGTATATTGCGCAGCCAACTTTGGACTTATCGGTTAGTCCGACTTTGACCAATTTTGGTATTGCTGAACGTCATATTGACTTGCGCCCATTTGTCTTAAGCTCGCCTTACCGTACTGAAATTGTGCAGGGTGGCTTGACACGTGTAGCGATGCAGCCCGGTTCACTGGTGGTGAATTCATCACAGGGTGGCGGTATTAAAGATACCTGGGTAGTCGACAATTTACATTCATAATATTCCAAAGAAGGAAAATGTCATGGTTTTGCTGAATAGCAATGCACAACATATTTTTTGGTTAGGGCGTTATTTATCTCGCACTCATTTTTTATGTGCGCGCTTTCCATTTTTAGAAGACGAAGCAGCTGTGGCCTATGCCCATGCTTTTTGTTTACCCGCTTTTGATGCCAGTTCCTTAAATGAATTGGTACTAGATTCAACTCAGACCGCATCTTTTAGCCAGCAGTTTAAAGTGGCTAAAGATAATATTCAGGAACTACGCGGAGTATTGTCTGCATCAGGCTATGCAGAACTAATGAAACTGATCAAAACTGCAGACAAAAATGCTGGTTATATTTGTGAAGTGGTGACTGAATGTGAAGATATTCTGGAAGCTGAATCTGCCGATATTTTTCTGTTCTTTAGCCTGGGACAATGTGTCGAACAGCTCGATCATCAGTTACGACTCGGTGAAGAAACCAGTACGACACTGTGCAAGATCGATGATGTAGTCAGAATTCTAGTGGAAATGGGCTGGGGTGACCTGGAGCAATACTGGGAACAGTTGCGTACAGAACCGAACCGGATTCAGTTCTATCAGTTTAGCGACCATATCCATCAACTGTTTGAGGCAGATGTATGAAATTGATGGTGAATCACCAAACGCATTATATGTATACAGCTGAGGTGAGGAACAGTATTCAGTACATCAAAATGATGCCTTCGAGCAATGCGCATCAACGGGTGCATTCCTGGGATATTAGTGTACCGGGGAATAAAGAAATCCGAAAAGATGCCTTTCATAATCTGTGGATGACCTGTAACCAGCGTGAACCTTATTATTCCTTAACGATCATGGCGCAAGGGATTGTCGAGCTGAATCCCGCGCATCAGACTGGACTGAATGATTCAATCAATCCCAATATTTTTTTACAGCCAACCGAATCAACGCAATGTAATGCAGCAATGAAAGATTTTGCACAAGCTCATGTCCCTGCATTAAGCCGTCAACGTCTGATTGAACTGGCACAGGCCTTGCTAGAACATGTCCCTTATATTTCCAATAGCACCTCAGTGCAAGGCTCTGCCATAGATGCCTTTGAAGCACGTCAGGGGGTCTGTCAGGATCATAGTCATATTTTCATTGCCATGTGTAAATATCTGGGCTTAGCTGCCCGTTATGTTTCTGGCTATTTATATGCACAAAATGCTTCACATCTGGCCAGTCATGCCTGGGCAGAGGTGTTTGTAGAGCAGACATGGTATTGTTTTGATGTGAGTAATCTGCTGTTTAGTCCAAGCTCGCATATTTATGTGGCCATTGGGCGGGATTATTGGGATGTAGCACCGGTACGCGGTGTGAGGGAGAAGGGCGGAGTGGAATCCATGCATTCCATTGTTCAGGTACTAGGATGTTAATAAGGACAAAAGAATGACGTATTGTTGTGCGCTACGTTTAGAGCAAGGTATGCTTTTTATTAGTGATACACGGACCAATGCCGGAGTAGATCATATTTCTGTCTTTCGCAAACTGTATACCTTTGGTATTCCTGGGGAGCGTATGATCGTCATACAGGCCTCCGGAAATCTGGCCACAACACAAGCCGTAATTGGGCGTATCAAAAATCAGCTCGAACTGAAGCAGGAACCCAATATCTTGAGTCTGCACACCATGTTTGATGTCGCTGAGCTGGTTGGAAGTATGCTGAAAAAAGTGATTGCGAATGTTACGAGCGATATTTCGGAACAAAGCAATTACTATTGCAATCTGCTGGTCGGGGGGCAACTTAAAGATCAGGATATGCAGCTCTATCATGTGTATCCGCAAGGAAATTTTATCTGTGCCACGCGGGATACGCCGTATTTCCAGATTGGCGAGAGTAAATATGGCAAGCCGATATTGGATCGCGCCTTGACTTATGATATGCCGCTGGATGAAGCTCTGCGTTGTTCGCTCATTTCATTTGCATCGACCTTACGTTCCAATGTATCGGTCGGTATGCCACTCGATGTGCTGGTGTATAAAAAAGACAGTTTAATGATGCCGAGGGGTAAACGTATTGCCGAAGATGATGAATATTTCACGTCGATCAGCCGGCAATGGTCAGACACCTTGAAAAAAGGACTGGCAGCGCTACCTGTTCCATCGAATGAATATTTTCTGTAAAAGGTATTCTGGTTCAGTTTTTTCGCGTACAGTATGAACTTCTGTGCACCAGCATAATAAAAATAGATAAGTTAGCGCATGTACCAATTTTGTTACGCCAGTAAAAGTACGTCTTCTAAAGTTGATTTGCTTGAAGATCTGACCAATATCCTGAAAGAAGCACGTGATTTTAATCATCGCTATCAAGTCACAGGCGTGCTGTATTTTGCCGATGGTTATTTTTTTCAATGTCTGGAAGGTGAGTGTTTAACCTTAAAAAGTCTGCTGCTCGAGAGACTCAATAAAGATCCTCGCCATCATGATATTAAATTGTTTGAGACCAAGGAAATCGAATATCCGAGTTTCCCCGACTGGTCGATGAAGTATATTTCTAAACGCAGTCAAATCCAGCAATTCTGTCAGGACATGGGATTTAATGACTTTAATCCTTTTGCCTTTCAGCAACATCATGTCGATGCTTTATTAGAGCAATTGAGTTTAGAGCAGGCTGAAGAACAAAAATCAGCTTAAATAAAAAGCCCAACTTCTACTGGACTTTTTTGGCTCTGAGGATCAACTCAAATAACTTTACGTAGCGGACGATGACTGAGTCTGCATAACAGTTCATAACCAATGGTGCCATTGGCTTCAGCAACATCATCGACCAAACGGGTATTCCCCCAAAGTTCGACTTGAGTACCAGGTTTTACCTGCATCGCAGTTACATCAATCGCGATCATATCCATTGCTACACGACCAATGACACGCGTTTGCTGGCCATTAATCGCCACATAGTTCTGTTTCGGGAAAGCACGAGGGTAGCCATCACCATAGCCAATTGAAACAATCGCAAGTGTCATGTCTTGCTCAGCTGTAAATGTTGAACCATAACCGACATGCTCACCTGCCTTGATATGGTTGAGCGCAATCACTTCGGCAGTAAAGGTCATGACTGGTTTTAAATCCAGATCATGCACATCACGATCTGCAAATGGAGTCGCGCCATAAAGCATGATCCCGGGACGGACAAAATCAAAATGCAATTCTGGATATTTATAAATGGCTGCTGAGTTACAGCATGAACCCATCAATGGTGCACAGTCATTTTTAATTTCTAAGAATTGACGGATTTGTTCATCATTCAGCGGGTGATCAGCATCGGCATTGGCAAAATGCATCGCCAAAACACAAGTAAAACCTTCAGCTTTGAGTTGATTGATCACGTCTTTGATTACATCAATTTTAAAGCCAAGACGGTTCATCCCGCTATTCAGCTTGACCCAGACTTTCAGGTCTTTGGCGATATAAGCATCTTTATGTGCCAAGAGCCAATCGACCTGTGCCTGCTGATGCACAATCACTTCAATATTCTGATCAATCACGATTGGCATTTCGTCTGCAACAAAAACACCTTCGATGAGCGTGATCGGCTGTTGATAACCCAGTTCACGAATTTCCAGGGCTTCTTGTAAGCATGCGACACCAAAAGCATCGCTTGCACTTAAGGCTGCCAGGCAGTCTTTAACTCCATGTCCGTAAGCATTGGCTTTGACCATACTGACGATTTTAGCGGTTGGGGCAAGTTGTTTGACACGGTTTAAATTATATTGCAGTGCTGCACTGTCAATATAAACGGTAGCTTGGCGCACCCTAAATTACTCCTGGAGGGACGATGGAAATCTGATGATTGAGCTTGTTTACTCTTCATCATCATACTGAGCATAAAACTCAGGTGAGAGATTACTAAAACGGGTATATTGACCTTCGAAAGCCAGACGTACCGTACCAATCGGGCCGTTACGCTGCTTACCAATAATAATTTCAGCAGTGCCGGCTTCCTTTGATTCCTTGTTATAAACCTCGTCGCGGTAAATGAACATGATCAAATCGGCATCCTGCTCGATTGCACCGGATTCACGTAAATCGGACATCACCGGGCGTTTATTGGGGCGGTTTTCCAGGGCGCGGTTTAACTGGGAAAGTGCAATCACAGGGCACTGCATTTCTTTGGCTAAGGCTTTTAAACTTCGTGAAATTTCCGAGATCTCGCCGACACGGTTGTCGCCCATACCGGGTACTTTCATCAACTGAAGATAATCGACCATGATACAGCCGAGTTTGCCACCATGCATTTTGGCAATACGACGGGCACGGGAACGTAATTCAGTTGGTGGCAGGGCAGAGGAATCATCGATATACAGGTTTTTTTCCTGTAAATGCACAATGGTACTGGTCACTTTTGACCACTCATCGCTGTCCATTTTGCCTGAACGCAAATGCCCCTGATGCACACGGCCAAATGACGAAATCAAACGCATGGCAATCGAATCCGCTGGCATCTCCATAGAATAGACCAGCGCCGGCAGGTTGTTATTAAATAAAACGCTTTCGACCAGATTCATGGCAAAAGTGGTTTTACCCATGGACGGACGCGCTGCGACAATAATCAGGTCGCCGGATTGCATGCCTGAGGTTTTATTATCCAGTTCCACAAAACCTGTGGTTAAACCGGTAATGCTACCTTCCATTTGTGATAATTCATTCAATTTATCAAAAACATCGGCAACGACAGAGTTAATCGGTTTAGGCCCTTGCGCCTTGGCATTGTTATTATGTTGTTCTGCAATCGAGAAAATATTGGTTTCAGCCAAGTCCAGAATTTCACTGACGGTACGGCCTTTGGTGTCATAGGCATTTTGTAAAATTTCAGAGCTGACTTTAATCATGCTGCGCAGGGTAGAGAATTCTTTAATTTTGCCTGCATAGGTTTCCAGGTTGTAGAAACTCGATGGCGAGTCTGCCATGAGCTGCATCAGATATTCTTCACCACCAATGGCATCCAGCAAGTTCTGCTTGATCAGCCAGTCATGCACCAGTACCGCATCATAAGGTGAGTTTTCTTTAGAGAGTTGATCAATGGCGCGGAAAATATATTTATGTCGGGTCGCATAAAAATCATTTTCAGTCAGCACATCACCGACCTGTTCAAAAGATTCGGCAACGGTCATTAATGCAGCAAGTACGGCTTGTTCAATCGCTAAATTGTGCGGTGGAGTACGAAATTCCTTGAGATTGCTGTTCTCAGTACTGATTTCGATATTAGCGCTGGTCGGCTTTTTGCTGGCATTCGCCTGTGACATATAAATCCCTGATTTTAAATACAATGGTTAAACATTATCGGAGATGAATAGCTTTTATTCACTACGACATGAAATCATACGCGTTCTGAAATCAAATGCGAAGGGTAAATTTTCATTTGTATGGGTAATAAAATAATTTTTAAGCAGGAGATACCTGTCATTTTTTTATAGATAAAAAAAGAGCATGCTTTCGCATGCTCTTTTTGAGGCGAGAAATTACTCAGCTACGATAGTAACCAGAACTTCTGCAGTAACATCATGGTGCAATTGGATTGCGATGTTAAATTCGCCAGTGTGACGAAGTGCGCCATTTGGAAGACGTACTTCTGCACGGTCTACTTCTAGACCAGCATTTGTCAACGCGTCAGCGATGTCACGAGTACCGATAGAACCGAATAGTTTACCTTCGTCACCAGCTTTCGCAGTGATTACGATATTTACTTCGTTCAATTGGTCAGCACGTGCTTGAGCAGCAGCTAAAACATCAGCTTCAGCTTTCTCAAGTTCAGCACGACGAGCTTCAAAAGCAGCAGTGTTTGATTCTGTTGCAGCAACTGCCATACCTTGTGGGATAAGGAAGTTACGGCCATAACCAGCTTTAACTGATACTTTATCGCCTAGTTTACCTAGGTTTTTAATGCGTTGTAATAAGATAATATCCACAGCTCAACCTCACTTATGATTGTCAGTGTAAGGGATCAAAGACAAGAAGCGAGCTTGTTTAATAGCTAGCGCCAATTGACGTTGGTAACGAGCTTTAGTACCTGTAATACGGCTAGGAACAATCTTGCCATTTTCAGTGATGTACTGTTTTAAAGTGTCGATATCTTTGTAGTCGATGTACGTAACGTTCTCAGCTGTAAAGCGGCAGAACTTGCGACGACGGTAAAAACGTGCCATGTTATGTTCTCCTTAAGCTTCAGCAGAGTCTTGAGCGTGTTGTGCTTCTTCACGTTGAGCTTTACGCGCACGTTTTTCTTCAGCACTTTTCGCCAATAGTGACTCTTCAGTGATTGCGTTTTCACGACGGATGATAAGGCTACGAATGATTGCATCGTTATAACGGAACAATTCTTCAAGCTCATCAAGAGTAGTCTGACCACACTCAACATTCATAAGAATGTAGTGAGCTTTGTGGATCTTGTTGATTGGGTAAGCCAATTGACGACGGCCCCAGTCTTCAAGACGGTGGATTTGACCTTCAGCTTCTTTGATGTGAGTTAGGTAGCGTTCTACCATACCAACGACTTGATCGCTTTGATCAGGGTGTACTAAAAGTACGATTTCGTAATGACGCATTGTCAGCTCCTTACGGTTTGGACAGCCCCAATTTAAGTAAATTGAAGCAAGGAGTCACAACCAAGGTTGTGTCGCAGTGTTTGCGAAGGGTGAATTGTAGAGATTTTCGAGGATAATTTCAACCAGATAAGCCATTTTTGTGAAATTATATCTATTGCCAGATTCTCTTATCAAAAAATCGTTATATTTTTAATCAGGCTTAAACTGCTTAAATTTATTAAATATACTGTTGATCATATCAACCGACTCTTTCTAGGCAGGAATTGGCCTAAACCTATGAATGTGACTCTAAAACAAAAATGAGTGAATTTCACAGAAGATAAGAAAGGAGGGGACGAGCGCTTAAAGCTGAAATTTTGATTCTGCAAACAGATGCTCGGAGTGGGGGGATAAAATCAAAATAAAAAAAGATAGAGGCGAACTCTCTATCTTTTTAAAAAAACACTATCTGTGTAGATGGCGCAGTTGAAGTAAAGCTAAATACAATACTGATCACGGTAATCAGGATGACAGAGAACAGAAAATATTTCTTTGCCCAAAGCTGATCATTTTCAGCTTTAAATCCAATGACACCGATATACAACCAGTAAATGCACAATAGATTTAAAATGACTGCATACAACCAATTGGCATAGCCATATACAAATAATGCATTCATGGTCAGGGTGAATAACACCACATACAAAAGTGATTCGATCTTGGTACGATGAATCGAGCGCGCCACAGGCAAAATGGGAATGCCTGCATTTTTGTAATCATCAAAGCGGTAAACCGCAATTGCCCATGAGTGAGGCATTTGCCACAACGCATAACCTAAAAAGATCAGTAATGCACCCAGGTCAAATTGATTGGCCACAGCGGTATAGCCAATGACAGGCGGAGCTGCACCAGAAATACTGCCGACTACAGTTTGATGAATTGTGGTTCGTTTTGTCCATAGGCTGTAGAAACCAACATATACAACAAAACCAATCACCGCGAAAAGAAAAGCGTACGCATTTACCCAGAACCATAAAATGCTAAAACCAATGAGGCCTAAGACCAGAGCAAAAGCCAGGGCAACAGGTTCAGAGATGGTTTTGATGACCAGAGCACGATTTTGTGTGCGCTGCATTTTTTGGTCGATGTCCTGGTCAATCACGTTGTTGACCACACATCCTGATGCTACGACAAGCGTAGTACCGAGAAGGGTAATAAGCAGGAGAAGGAAATCTACAGAACCTTGAGTGGCTACGAAGTAGCCACCCAAAGTGGTAACAAAGTTACCGAAGAGAATTCCTGGCTTAGTCAGGAATAAATACTTTTTCAACATGACGACCAGTTTAGATCATCATGTTGTAGTGTAGGTAATTCATGATCCATACAGAACCTACTAAAAGAATAGCGATGGTTAAGATGGTATACACGAACGCAATCACGTTCCAGCGTTGCTCTGAAGAAGAGTTCATATGCAGGAAGTAAATTAACTGCACAAGAATCTGAGCAACCGCAGTAATCGCAATTACTGCAATCAAGATACCGCGTTCAAAACCGCCTGCCATCACCATACCGAATGGAATTACGGTAAGGATGACAGAAAGTACGAAGCCAATTGTATATTGCTTAACGTTACCGTGTGATGCACCAGCTGAGTTGTGATCGTGACTCATTACAGAACTCCCATCAAGTAAACTACGCTGAATACACAGATCCAAACGATGTCAAGGAAGTGCCAGAACAAGCTTAGGCAAGCTAGACGACGCGTGTTTGCAAGAGTCAAACCATATTTCTTGATTTGAACCATTAACACGATCATCCAGACCAGACCAGAAGTTACGTGAATACCGTGCGTACCTACCAAGGTAAAGAACGCAGATAAGAACGCACTTGTGCTTGGACCGTGACCCGCATGAACTAAGTGATTGAACTCATATAGTTCCATGCCGATGAAGATAGCACCGAATACCCAAGTAATCGCTAACCAAGTCAGTACTTTTGCAACGTCTTTTTTGTATGCAGCAAGAACTGCAAAACCAAAGGTTACAGAAGAGATCAAGAGAGCGAAGGTTTCAGTCAGAACGAAACCTAAAGAGTCGCCAAACAGGTCTCTCGCACTTGGAGTACCCACAGGAATGTGGCTACTTAAAACAGCGAACGCAATGAAGAGTGTACCGAACAGGACAAGGTCACTCATCAAGTAAGTCCAGAAACCAAAGACGGTGATGTCAGTATCATCGTGATGATGCTCATCGTGTCCGTGGTTATCGTGATGAAGTACTTCAGCCATTGTCTTAGTCCTTCTTCAAGTGTTTTTCAAGAATCGCATAGCGTTCGTTTTCAATACGCTCAACTTCAGCAGCAGGAACATAGTAATCCACTTTCTTGGTGAAAGAAGACACGATGAAGCTAATGATAGAAGCAATGAACGTAACAACTACTAACCACCAGATGTGCCAGATTAAACCGAAGCCCATTACAGTGATGAACATCGCGATAACGAAACCAGCAGCACGATTCGTTGGCATATGGATATCTTCATACTTCGTTGGTTTTGCATATGCAACACCATTTTCTTTCTCAACCCAGAAAGTATCAATACCATTGATCTTTGGAAGATGAGCAAAGTTATAGAACGGAGCAGGAGAAGATGTCGACCATTCAAGCGTACGGCCATCCCATGGGTCGCCAGTCAAATCTAGACGTTGGTCACGTTGTAAGAAACCAACCACGATTTGCATAACGAAACATACGATACCAAGTGCAACAAGAACTGAACCGAACATCGCGATATTTACATATGGGTCCCAATCTGGGTTGTCAAATGTATTCAGACGACGAGTCATACCCATGAAACCAAGGATATAAAGTGGCATGAATGCAAAGTAGAAACCGAAGAACCAGAACCAGAATGCTGCTTTACCCCAAGTTTCATTCAGTCTCCAACCGAACATTTTCGGCCAGTAGAAGATGATACCTGCGAACATCGCAAATACTACACCACCAATAATTACGTTATGGAAGTGAGCGATCAGAAATAAAGAGTTGTGTACCAGGAAGTCCGCTGGTGGAACCGCCATCAATACACCTGTTAAACCACCGATACCGAAAGTCACAAGGAAGCCAAGTGTCCATAGCATTGGGGTAGTGTAAACAATACGACCCTTGTACATGGTGAACAACCAAGAGAAGATCTTCACACCTGTAGGAATCGCAATAATCATGGTCATGATACCGAAGAACGCGTTAACGTTGGCACCTGCACCCATAGTAAAGAAGTGGTGAACCCATACAACGAATGACAATACTGTGATTGCTACTGTTGCATACACCATGGATTTGTAACCGAACAATGCTTTGCGCGAGTAAGTCGCAACAACTTCTGAGTAAATACCAAATGCTGGTAATACCAAGATATACACTTCTGGGTGACCCCAAGTCCAAATCAGGTTTACATACAACATTGGGCTACCACCCAGGTCATTTGTAAAGAAGTGGAAATCGAAGTAACGGTCAAGCGTTAGCATTGCAATTGTTGCAGTCAACACCGGGAAAGCCGCAATAATCAATACTGCTGTACATAAAGATGTCCAGGTAAAGATTGGCATTTCCATGAGTTTCATGCCAGGCGCACGCATTTTGATGATGGTAACAAAGAAGTTAACACCCGTTAATAGCGTACCTAGACCTGAAATTTGCAGTGCCCAGATGTAGTAGTCCATACCTACGCCTGGAGAATATTCGATACCTGACAGTGGAGGGTATGCCATCCAGCCTGTTGCAGCGAATTCACCTAACGCAAGTGAAACCATCATCAGACCCGCAGCGCCGGCAAATAACCAGAAGCTGAGTGAGTTCAATAATGGGAATGCAACGTCACGTGCACCGATTTGAAGCGGTACAGAGATGTTCATTAAACCAACTACAAGACCCATTGCCACGAAGAAGATCATGATCACGCCATGCGCGGTAAAGATCTGGTCGTAATGCTCAGGGTGTAAATAACCTTCGCCGCCACCTTTTGCAAGGAACTGCTGAAGACGCATCATGATCGCATCGGCGAAACCACGCACCAGCATGATCACAGATACGAAGATATACATGATACCAATTTTTTTATGGTCTACAGATGTGAACCATTCGTTCCACAAGTAGCCCCATTTTTTGAAGTAGGTAATACCAGCAACAACTGCGATAGCACCCAAGATCATCATTGCAACAGTTGCCAATACGATTGGATCGTAAGGAATTGCATCTGGACCTAACTTACCTAAGAAGCTCATGTCTTATTCTCCTTGAGAAGCAGTCGCATGTTCACCTGCTACATGAGCTTCAGAAGCAGATGCTTCCTGAGCAACAGCATCAGTCGCTGCAGCTTCTACAGGAGCTGTATGATCAGCACCGTGGTAGTTACTCATATAGTTGTGAATCACAGATTCAAACAAACCAGACTCGACAGAAGAATAATAAGTCACAGGATGTGGCTGAGTCTTATATGGGCCTTCTGCTTGTGCAGTTTCAGCAAGTCGTTTCTCTAAATCTGTTCTTGCATTACGAACCATTGCATCAATTTGTTTTTGTGAACGGTTGCCGTCACGTAAGGTCGCAAATTCAGCTTGGTCTAAAACAGTTTTTTGAACTGCAACAGGATTTACTGAAGTACCATTACCTGATTGAACTGCAGCAACCCATTCAGCGAATTGAGCATCAGTCACAGAATGTGCACGGAAGCGCATTTGTGAGAAGCCATAGCCTGAATAGTTTGAAGAGAAACCACGATAACCTTCAGCTGGACTCGTTTCATCAGCTAAGAAGTTAAGGTGAGTTTGCATGCCTGCCATTGCATAAATCTGACCACTTAACGCCGGGATGAAGAAAGAGTTCATCGTGAAGTTAGACGTGATACGAAGGCTTACCGGAGTTTTCTCTGGGAAACGCAATTCGTTAATTGTTGCAATGTTTTGCTCAGGATAGATGAAGATCCATTTAAATTGTTCAGCAATAACTTGAACAGTTAATGGTGCTTTATCTGCTTCAATTGGACGGTATGGGTCATACTTGTGGGAACCCCACCAAGTTAACCAAGCTAAAATACCAATAATAATGACAGGAATACCCCATACTACAATTTCAATTGCAGTAGAGTGTGTCCATGTAGGTTTATAGTCTGCGTCTTTATTCGATGCACGATATTTCCAACCGAACCATAATGCCATGATGATTGATGGAATAACCACCAACAGCATTAAGTAAATCGCAGTCATCATCAGGTTACTTTGACCTGCTGCAACTGGACCTTTAGAGTTCAGAAGTACCATATCACCACCACACCCGGTCAAGAGTGCAGTCATCGCAGATAAAGACAATACAGCTAAAATCGTTTGTCTCATTTTACAACCTCGGTGAAGAGTCCCATTCCCTAATTTAATATGGGATAGCGATTAAAGTGCACATGACGAAAAAGGCTGATTTTTACAAAACATCCTATTAATCATAATACACCGCTACGTTGTAGGGCATTATGCCTGAGATTGACGAACTAAGCTATATCTAAAGCCGCTTTAAATGCCTGTAATAAAAACCGATTTTGTTGCTCGGGATTTAGGGATATTTATAGGAATTTTATTTCAATTTCAAAGTTATGTAAGAAAGAATGGGATGAATATCATCCCATTTTAAGTGATTCAAAATTATTGTTTTACCACTTGAGTTTTTGCCAGTTTATCGTGCAGGGTCTGACGTTTTTTACCCAATCCGAAGGCCCAGTCAATCATTAAACTCAAGGGCATGAAGATGATATTCAGAAATATAAAGAATACGCTACGAATGGTGAAGGCACGTAATAAGCTAACTTTCTCACCAGATTCAGCATCTACAATTTTGATTTTCGTCATTTTTTTGCCAATACTTTGCCCAGATTTGGCAATAAGGTAGGCTTGAATCACCAGCATGATCAGTAAATAGACCGCAGTTGCAATCCAGGCTTGTTGAGAAAACATCTCAAACATCTGGGTTTGCAGTTGCTGCGCCATGGTAGGATCAGCATCACTGTTGAGTATCACATTCATGAACTCTTGGTTCAATTCTGCAAAGCGGACTTCCTGTTCAGGGGTGAAGAATCCAGTCAGAATAAAAGTCGCTGGTAACCAGAGTAACACGTCTACAATTTTGGCCAGAATACGGCTGGGAATACTGGCAAGTGTATTTTTTTGCGTAGTTGCTTGGGTGCGTGGTTGCGTACCAGACACTGTTATAGGCGGGTTGTTCTGGAAAGGCGTGTCAGGTGTTGCGGTTGGTACGACATAACCCTCAGGTTGATATACCGATTTTCCCTGGGTAAGCTCACCTAAAGCTTTCCACTCTGCCATGCCTTGATGCCATGCCAAATCAGTTAGCATGACTTGCTGATTGGCAAGCATTTGATTTAATTGCTCGAGCGTATATGGACCAGCTTGTTGATTGTTTCGTGCCAAGTAAATCTGCATATAGACTGAATCTCAATATATAAATTTGAACTGATAATAGGTTGAATTAAGATTGTATTGAATTCTATTTTGAAAACAAACACCATCTTATCGTTAAGATTATAGATAAATTGAGTATTTTCAATCCTATTTATGAAGAAAATGCTTCAAATCAAAAACAGTGTAACAAGGATCGGGTGGTTTGAGTGCATCATTCAACATATCCGATTCGCTTTAATTATTGCCCTTTAAAAATGATTTTACTGTTGGCATTTGTTTGTCATTACAATTTGAATGTGGAGAAACAAAATACAAAAACTTATATTTTTAAAACTTTCAGAAGAGCGTTTTGAAATATAAAAGAATATTCATCCCATAAAAAAAAGACCCTGCGAAAGGGTCTTTTTTTATTTAAAATCTATTATGCAGTTGCCACTTTTTCTTTAGCCAGGAAGAACCAGGTATCCAGGACTGAATCCGGGTTTAAAGATACAGACTCAATGCCTTGTTCCATGAGCCATTTCGCAAGATCAGGATGGTCTGAAGGACCTTGACCACAAATACCCACGTATTTGCCTGCACGGTGACATGCCTGGATTGCAAGAGCAAGAAGCGCTTTTACAGCAGGGTCACGTTCGTCGAACAAGTGCGATACGATACCAGAGTCACGGTCTAGACCAAGCGTTAGCTGGGTCAGGTCGTTTGAACCGATAGAGAAACCATCGAAGTGTTCAAGGAATTGATCGGCCAACAATGCGTTGGTTGGTAATTCACACATCATGATCACTTTAAGACCATTTTCACCACGTTTAAGACCGTTCAATTCCAATAACTCGATCACACGTTTTGCTTCAGCCACAGTACGCACAAATGGAATCATGATCTGTACGTTGGTTAAGCCCATTTCATCACGAACTTTTTTCAATGCACGGCATTCAAGCTCGAAGCAGTCACGGAAGTTGTCAGACACGTAGCGGCTTGCACCACGGAAGCCCAGCATCGGGTTCTCTTCTTCTGGCTCGTACAACTTACCGCCGATCAAGTTTGCGTATTCATTTGACTTAAAGTCAGACATACGCACGATCACTGGTTTATCTGCAAATGCAGCAGCAAGAGTAGAGATACCTTCAACCAGTTTTTCTACATAGAACTCGATTGGAGAAGCATAACCAGCAGTACGCGCCATCACAGCAGCACGTGTTTCACGTGGCAAGCTGTCAATATTCAACAATGCTTTAGGATGCACACCGATCATACGGTTGATGATGAATTCTAAACGTGCAAGACCAATCCCTTCGTTTGGAATTTGCGCGAAGTCGAATGCACGATCCGGGTTACCGACGTTCATCATGACTTTGAACGGAAGAGCAGGCATTGATTCGATCGAGTTGGTTTGGATTTCGAAATCCAGCGCACCTTCATAGATGAAGCCCGTATCACCTTCAGCGCAAGACACAGTCACTTCCTGACCGTCAACCAGTACTTCAGTGGCATTACCACAGCCTACAATCGCAGGAACACCAAGTTCACGTGCAATGATTGCAGCATGACAGGTACGACCACCACGGTTGGTAATAATCGCAGCAGCACGTTTCATCACTGGTTCCCAATCCGGGTCAGTCATGTCAGATACCAGCACGTCACCGTCTTGTACTTTGTCCATTTCTTTGATTGAAGTCACGATACGGACTTTACCAGAACCGATACGTTGACCGATTGAGCGACCTTCACAGATCACAGTACCACGTTGTTTGAGGAGATAGCGCTCCATGGTGCCGACATTTTCACGGCTTTTTACTGTTTCAGGGCGTGCCTGAACGATGTAGATTTTTCCATCATCGCCATCTTTTGCCCACTCGATGTCCATTGGAGAACCGTAGTGGTTTTCAATGATCAGCGCTTGTTTGGCAAGTTCTTGGAGTTCTTGGTCGTTTAGAGCGAACTGTTGACGCTCAGCTTTTTCTACATCTACGACAACCACTGATTTACCTGCAGAAGCTTCTTCACCATAAATCATCTTCTGGTGTTTAGAACCCAAGTTGCGGCGTAAAATCGCGTGTCGGCCTGCATTTAACAGCGGTTTAGAAATATAGAATTCGTCAGGGTTGACTGCACCTTGAACGACCATTTCACCCAAACCATAAGACGCGGTAATAAACACTGCATCACGGAAGCCTGATTCAGTGTCCAGGGTAAACATCACACCTGCAGCACCCGTTTCAGAGCGAACCATACGTTGGATCCCTGCTGAAAGGGCAACCACGTCATGCGCGAAGTTTTGATGGACACGATAAGAAATTGCGCGGTCATTATATAAAGATGCAAAAACTTCTTTGATCGCGATAAGCACGTTATCAATACCGCGAATATTCAAGAAAGTTTCTTGCTGTCCAGCAAAAGAAGCATCTGGTAAATCTTCTGCTGTCGCTGATGAACGAACGGCAACCGCGATATCAGGGTTGCCGTTAGAAAGTTCTGCAAATGCTGTACGAACTTCTTGTTCTAATTCAGAGGTAAGTGGAGTATCCACAATCCATTGGCGGATTTTTGCACCGGTTTCAGCAAGAGCATTCACATCATCCACATTTAGTGCTGCAAGCTCTGCATTAATTTTAGCGTTTAGGCCACTTTGCTCGAGAAATTCACGATATGCTTCAGCTGTAGTTGCAAAGCCACCTGGCACCGATACACCAGCATTGGATAAGTGGCTGATCATTTCGCCCAAGGATGAGTTTTTCCCACCCACGAGTTCAACGTCGTGCTTCCCTAATTTTTCCAGACCAATTACGCGCGCTTCCAAAGTTGTTACTCCACTTTTGCAGTATTAATCACTATCTTGGCATGAGAGTATAGCAAATCATCTAGGTTTTTGATTTTACTAAGCGACAGTCATGTAAGATCGGTTTACTATAAAGATTATATAGCACTAAGACAAATGGTGGAGGAGAATTTTAATGTCAGAAGGTAAACAAATTCAGCGTAGTGTTTTCTTTATCTCGGATGGCACGGCAATTACCGCTGAAACGCTTGGACACTCACTATTAGCGCAGTTTCCAAATGTAAAGTTTGACATTCATATTATCCCTTATATTAGCTCTGAAGAAGCCGCAACCAGTGTGGTTGCAGAGATCAATGCGCGTGCTCTGCAAGACGGTGAAAAACCACTGGTTTTTGATACTTTAGTCGACCCTTATGTGCGGGAGATTATTAATACCGCAAATGCCGTAAATCTTGATGTATTTGAAGGGCTTATCAGTAAGTTGTCGGATGAGTTGCAGGTGTTGCCTACAACTTTAGTCGGTCAAACCCATGCGGTGACTGATACTGCCTCCTATAAAGCCCGTATCGATGCGGTACATTTTGCCTTGGACAATGATGATGGCGCGCGTACGCGTCATTATGATAAAGCCGATCTGATTCTGATTGGGGTGTCGCGTTCGGGTAAAACACCTACCTCCATTTATTTGTCTTTGCAATTTGGTATTCGGGTGGCCAACTATCCACTAACAGAAGAAGATCTGGACGATAATCGCTTGCCAGCGGTACTGCGTCCGCATAAAAACAAGCTGTTTGGCTTGATGATTGATGCAGACCGTCTCGTCGCGATTCGCACTGAACGTAAGGCCAATAGTCGTTATGCCAGCTTTAGCCAGTGCCAGATGGAGCTGCGTGCCATTGAAGGAATCTATATTTCGGAAGGAATCAAGTACCTGAATGTCTCTGAAATGTCGATTGAAGAAATCTCGACACGTGTCTTGCAAATGACGGGTTTAAAACGTCGAATTGGCTAAAAAGCCAAACAGAGCCAAACTTTGATTTGGCTCTGTTTTATAGCTAAAAAATACCAATAAATGCTTATTTATAGAAATAATGTATGGTTTTTATAAATTTAAAAAATATCAAGTATCATAATGAAAAATACAAAAGAGCGTTATTTAATCAATTTGTTGAATAAGTACACTATTAATCCTGGGTGTAGAGTTCTAGATTTCATCAATTTTTCATGTTGAGTTGCCAACGTAGCTTATTCTTCTGCTAAATAAGTATGAATAATAATATCGACCTGATGCTGATCTCCATTGATACAGCAAATACTGTTTTCAGTAATTCTTAGGATTGGCCAGGTAATCAGCTGGCAATTTTCCCGCTGTAGCGCGGCATAATAATGATCTGACTTGAGATAGGTGTTAGGAGAAGATGCAAGATTTGGCATTAACTGGCGTCTTAACCACAGATTTTGTACCTGATTTTCCAGAAATCTGAGGGAAAGCAGACTCTTAATCCGGTTGTTAAATAGACGGCGATTTTTTCCAATTAAAGGATGATTAATAATGCGTTGCAGAATGCGGTCTGACCCTGGCAGCACAAAAGCAGGATTAATCTGAAAAACTTTCACCGAACCGGCATGTTGACTAATTTTATCCAGCTGGGTAACGGTAAACTGGTCTGTGCCAATAATTGCAATATCTTTGTTTGAATAATCCAGTTTCATAAGCTCGGAAGAAGCGATATTTATTCCGGTAAACAGCTGGAAATATTCGGGATGATTTTCAAAAATGCCAGCGTGTAGATCTTGCTTGGTGGCCATTAGACTTCCTTGAATTTATTTAATAATTGATTTTCTTTGTCCTATATATAAACAAAAACCAGAAGCAGGGTAAAGGAGAAAATTTAACTTAGACAGTCATCTATTTGACAGAAATACAGCGGCTTATTTTTTTCTAAGTCAGGGGAGATAAATATGATTAAAAAGCGGTGGTGTTAAGTAAGAGAGAAGAATGAATAGAAAAAGTTTGGATGAAGGCGTTAAACAGGTTGTTGCTATTTTATTTGAAAGTTATACAACATCTACCCATTGCTGAGAATAGGTAGATGTCGCTTTCATTTATTGCCCGTTTTTAAGCTGCATCAACAGCTCAAAGTTATGCAGACGCTTGTCAGTGTCATAGATGTCACAAGTGAAGATAAACTCATCAACATCATATCTGGCTAAAAGTGATTCCAGCCCAGCTTTCACAGTTGCTTTGGAGCCGACCTGTGCCATGGCAAAGAAATTATCGACTGACATTTTTTCCGCAGGTGACCATAGACCGTCCATTGAATCTATCGGCGCTTTCAGTTTTAAGGTCTGACCACGAATCAATGACAAAACCCGCTGATAGGCACTGGTCGCCAGATATTCTGCTTCTTCATCGCTATCTGCCACACAGGTTGGGACACCCATTGAAACATAAGGTCGATCCAAGTATTCGGAAGGCTCGAAGTTTTCACGATACAGCTGAATCGCCTGACCGAGCATACGCGGGGCAAAATGTGAAGCAAAAGAATAAGGCAGGCCAAGTTTTGCTGCAAGTTGTGCACTGAACAGACTCGATCCGAGTAGCCAGACCGGAACATGCGTGCTTTGACCGGGAGTCGCAACAATACGCTGATTCGGCTCTGGATCTTTAAAATATTGCAAAATTTCCAGAATATCTTGCGGGAACTGATCTTCAGTTTCCTGACGGCCACGGCGCAGGGCACGCATGGTCATCTGGTCAGTTCCAGGAGCACGGCCCAGACCGAGTTCAACACGATCTGGATATAAGGTCGCTAAAGTTCCGAATTGCTCAGCCACCACCAGCGGCGCATGATTCGGGAGCATAATCCCGCCTGAGCCTAAAGTTAAGCTTTTGGTGTTCGCCAGTAAATAGCCTAAAAGAACGGCTGTGGCTGAACTGGCAATGCCATCCATATTGTGATGTTCTGCCAGCCACATTCGGCTATAACCCAGTTGTTCTGCTGCCTGGGCAAGCTCCAGCGCGTGGTTCAGCGCGAATTGAATAGTCTTATCGTCACGAACAGGAACCAGTTCGAGGATAGAGAACCGGGTATCGTTAAGTGTACGCATCGTATTACTCTTAAATAGACATGACTAAAAGCATACGACTTTGCATTGTATTTGTATATCGAAAAAAATCGATATAAGTGTAAACGAAAATAACAGGCAAAAAAATAAGCATCCGAAGATGCTTATTTAAGGAGGGAAGCTTAGAGAGTGCAGCCTTAACGACGACGGTTGTTATAGCGATAGTCATTCGTGCGGTAGTTTTTTGAACTGTAGCGACGGTCATAGCGGTCATCATAACGGCGATCCTCACTGACTTTTTTACCCAGTGCTGAACCACCCGCAGAACCTAGTGCTGCACCGATATAACCGCCATTGGTACCCGCCATATTTCGGCCGACTGCATAACCGGCACCACCACCGAGGGCACCACCGATAATCGCACCATTACGGTCACGTTTGTTTGCCGCAACAGCTGCACCAGCACCACCACCAATCGCAGAACCGATGGTTGCACCGGTTGTACCACCCATTTTATTACCCACGGCTGCACCAACCACACCACCAAGTGCTGAAGCTAAAGCTGTATTGGTGGTATTACCGGCATTGGCTGCTGTCATACCCATGGCTGAGGTTGCTACAACAGCGATCATTAGAGATTTATAGTTCATGAGTACACCTTTTCGTATATCTAGCTGTATTTGTTGATAAGATCAATTTAATCTAGCAAGCGTCAAACAGCATGAAGGCCGTGTTGACGAATTGTGATTTTTATCTCCTTAATTTATTCATGATTTTGAGTGAATAATTTTATGTATTACATGAATTTGACTGTGTTTGAAAAGCATAAAAAAAGCACCCGAAGGTGCTCTTAATGACGAATGTCTGAGGTCTAACGCATTGATCAGTTATAACGGTAATGACGTTTTTTCTTGTAGTGGCGTGATTTGGCTTTTTCTGCAGTTTTGTCTTTGGAAATCTTGTTACCTAATGCAGCACCACCGGCAGCACCCAAGGCTGAACCGATATAACCGCCATTGCTGCCGCCCATGTTTTTACCTACGGTATAACCTGCACCGCCACCCAAAGCACCACCGATTGCAGATTCAGTACGGTTCTTTTTGCTACTTGCCACTGCTGCGCCGCCTGCACCACCTAAGGCTGCGCCAAGTGTAGCGCCAGTATTGCCGCCCATATTCTTACCGAGTGCTGTACCTGCAACACTACCTAAGGCACTTGCTGCTGCAACACGTGCTGTGCTGTCTGCATGTGCATTTACTGCCATCATTGAACCAGTAGCTAAAACTGTACTCATTAAAAGTGCATTGAGTTTCATGTCATCACTCCGTGTCCATCTACGGGACTGTCGTTATTTCGATGTGGAAAATGTAACAAATCATGCCCAGAATAATATGAAGATGTTTCTCCATAATTTACTGCTTTATTTGATGAATTGTAAAATCTGCAAGAAATAAGCATAAGATCGATTATAAAAAAGGCAATTCCACTATTTTTAATCTTATTTGTTAACAAATGCTGCCGAGAGAGAATGATAGCGGCGTGGACTTACTCAATAATGATGTTCATTAGAAGCCAGAATCGTTAAACTAGGCGCAATTTTTTGATTTCGCTGTGCTAAATCGGTTTTTAGTTGCAGCCTATGTTTTGAGATTTTTTAAAAAATGAAAGAATCGTTACGTTTACGATTAGACCAACTCTCTGACCGCCACGAAGAGCTGACAGCATTATTGGCTGATATAGAAGTAATTTCAGACAATAAACGTTTTCGTCAGCTGTCGCGTGAGCATAATGACCTGACAGAAATCACCAGCGTTTGGAGCAAGTATAGACAGGCTGAAGAAGATATTGAAACAGCTCAGGCCATGTTGTCGGACCCGGACTTTAAGGAAATGGCACAAGAGGAAATCAAAGAAAATAAAGCTTTGATTGAAGCGCTTGAATCAGACCTGAATATTCTGATGATTCCAAAAGATCCAAATGATGCCAACTCTGCTTATCTGGAAATTCGTGCCGGAACCGGCGGCGATGAAGCAGCGATTTTCTCGGGTGATCTGTATCGCATGTATAGTAAATATGCAGAAAATCAAGGCTGGCGTATTGAAATCCTGTCAGAAAATGAAGGTGAACACGGCGGTTATAAAGAAGTGATTTGCCTGATCAATGGTGACGGTGTATATGGTCGCTTGAAGTTTGAGAGTGGTGCGCATCGTGTACAACGTGTGCCAGCAACCGAATCGCAAGGTCGTGTACATACGTCTGCTTGTACCGTTGCGATCTTACCGGAAGTCGATGTCGATACTTCGGTAGAAATCAATTCCTCGGATTTGCGGATTGATACTTACCGTGCCTCAGGTGCTGGTGGTCAGCATATTAACAAAACTGATTCTGCGGTACGTATTACCCATTTACCGACAGGCACGGTAGTGGAGTGTCAGGATGAACGTTCGCAGCACAAAAACAAAGCCAAAGCGATGGCACTTTTGGTGTCTCGTTTAGAAAATGCCAAACGGGCTGCGGCAGATGCTGCAACCTCTGAAATGCGCCGTGATTTGGTCGGTTCAGGGGATCGTTCAGAACGTATCCGTACCTATAATTACCCTCAAGGTCGTATGACCGACCACCGTATTAACCTGACTTTATACAAGCTGGATGCGGTCATGGAAGGTGATTTGACCGAATTGCTGGACAGTCTGCATCGCGAATATCAGGCCGATCAGCTGGCCATGCTTGCACAGCAGAATGGTGGATAATGAATATTTTACAAGCACTGGCTTTACGCGGCGAAGCTGAAAGTTATGAGCGTCAGGAAAATGCCTGGTTGCTGGAACACATCACCAAGATTGATTCATTTGATCTTTTGATGAAAAAAGATCAGGAATTGACGCCTGAGCAGGAACAAGCTTATAAGGATGGTCTGGCACGAATTGCTGCTGGTGAACCTTTGGCTTATGTCACGGGTTCACAACCATTCTGGACTTTGGATCTGAAAGTCAGCAAAGATACGTTGGTGCCGCGTCCTGATACTGAAGTGCTGGTTGAAACCGTGTTAAAGTTAGATTTGCCTGAAGATGCCCGTGTGGTGGATTTGGGTACAGGCACAGGTGCAATTGCCTTATCGCTTGCATCGGAGCGTCCTGAATGGGTGATTGTTGCATCAGATATTTATGCGCCTACGCTTGAAGTAGCCAAATATAATGCAGAACAACATGATATTGAGAATGTAGAATTCGTTCTGGGTTCGTGGTTGAAGCCATTTGGCCGTCAGTTCTTTGATGTGATTGCTTCAAATCCGCCGTATATCGATCCGGATGATGCACATATGCAGCATCTGGCAACCGAGCCGCAACGTGCACTGGTTGCGGATAAAAAGGGCTTGGCTGATTTGGAAGACATTATTATTCAGGCTAAAAAGCATTTAACCGTCAATGGCTGGGTGGTGCTTGAGCATGGTTATGATCAGGCTGATGCCGTGCAGCATCTATTTAAGCAGGCCGGTTATAAAAAGGTCCGTACCGTAAAAGATTATGGCGGTAATGATCGGGTGACTTTGGGTCAGTGGCCGCATTAATTTTTAATCCTTCTTTATGAAAAGAGCGACCGATTTGGTCGCTTTTTTTTTGGTTTTTTAAATTCTTAGATTAACATCTGAAATATCCAGTATTTTTAATGACATTCTATTACTATCCTATAAAGAAAAAAGTGATGCCAGAGCATCACTTTTGTTAAATTCTTTAAAAGAATTACATCGGATAGTCTTGCAGGCAGTCATAGACTTCGACTTGATCTAAGCCACCGGTTTCCATTGCCAGACAAAGCGCTACAACTTTCACGGTATCTGCCAAGTATTGTTCATCTTTGAGCGCAATACCTTGTTGCAGGGCGACAATGCGATCTGCCGGAATTTCTAAGGCTGCCGCAGTTTCAGTTGCATCAACACGGTTAAAGAACTGAACCACAACATCTTTAAGCGCTGAGTCAGAGGCACTTAAAATAGCTTGATTAAGCTGTTCAGAGATTTGATCAGCTGAATGAACTAAAGCATTGGCGAAGTTTTGAACAAGATTCTGTTCAAGAACATCAGTCATCTTTAACATGAAAATACCTTCAACTTAGGAGAAAATTTGGGAGTACAGCTAATAGCAAAGTGCTATAAATTGAGTGAAAAGTAAGCTATTTTCAGATGAATTGCAAAGCTTTCTGGATGACTGTGTAGTCCTGCTAACATATGCTGCAGGGCTTGAAATTTATAATCACAGTAAAAATATGAACTTAAGTTTCAATAAAATTTTATTAATATTTTTTAAGTATTATTTTATATAAATTATCTAATATTGTTTTGACGATAAGCTCCCGGACTGACTCCAGTCCATTTCTTAAAGGCACGATGAAAGGCGCTGGATTCCTGGAAGTTGAGCTGGTCACTGATGTCTTGCAAGCTTTGCTCAGTACGCGTCAATAATTCGATTGCGGTATCCCGGCGTATTTCATTTTTTAATTGCTGGTAGCTGACCCCTTCGCTTTTTAAACGCCGTTGCATGGTCGCCTCGGACATATTCATTTTTGAGGCAAGATCATTCAGTTCTAGCCATTCTGACGGTGAAACTTGCAGAAGCTGTCTGCGAATCTGGGTGCTGAGTGCATAAGGATTTTTAAAACGCACCAATAAATTGTGAGGCGTTTGTTGAATAAACTGATACCAGGATTGAGCATCCTGCTTAATCGGCAGTTGCAGATAGCTTGCATCAAACTGCACATAGTTTTCATTGGCCTGATATTCAATCTGTTCACAAAAACGGACTTTATAATCAAAATCATCGAGTGGTGCAGGACATTTTAATTGAATCTGATTCAGCAAAATCCGTTGTCCACTTAACCAGCAGATCAAGGTATGAATCAGCATCAGATAGGTCGCATAACTAAACATGCGTTTTGTAGATTTTAAATCATAAATCACGATATAGGCATAGTGTTCCTCAACGAGAAGCGTGCTTTGCAGATCGTCCAGAATCAAGTTGAGAAATTGCAAAATGTGTTGTAGCGCCCTTTCTAGTGTATCTGCCTGCATAAGCATTTTTGAAAGCAATTTAAAGCTGCCACGGCGCATGGCATGACTGTCCATGCCAAAAAATTCGTCATTCATGCTGTCTGCAAGCACTGTCCATAATTGGGCAAACTGGCTTACCGACACGCGCGCTTGAGGTGCATTGAGTACTTCGGCTGGAATATTGGCTTTTTTCAGAATAGTAGAGATATCAAATTCTAATCGTTTGGCATCGAGCAAGGCTTCCTTGACCAAGTCGATCGAAATAGTCCCTTTGCTATATTCCAGTGCAGGCTTATGCATGTTCAGTGTGACATCCTCATTTTTATTGTCCAAATACCTCAGGCAAGATGCAATATTTGGAAATTGTACAGAATAAAAACTCTGTTTACTCTGCATATTAAGTCGTATCTCAAATAGAAAATTATCAGGGAAGAAATATGAAAATTCAGGGAAAAGTCGTTGTGATTACCGGGGGAGCATCGGGTTTGGGTGCAGCGACAGCCACGCATCTGGTTGCACACGGTGCCAAAGTGATTCTGGTCGATATGAATCAAGAGCAGGGTGAGGCATTACAGCAACAACTGGGTGAGCAGGCTGAATTTGTACAGCTAGATGTCACCGATGAGCAGGCCGTAGAAACGTTCTTTGCACATGTCGAAAATGCGTATGCTCAACTGAATGGTTTGATCAACTGCGCAGGTATTGCACCTTCTGCCAAAGTGCTGGGGCGTAACGGTATTCATGAATTGGCGATGTTCCAAAAAGTGCTGAATATTAACGTGAATGGCACATTTAATATGCTACGTCATGCAGCGGCGTTAATTGCAAAATATGAACTGCAATCTGGTGAAGAAGAGCGTGGCGTGATTGTAAATACCGCTTCGGTCGCCGCTTATGATGGTCAAATTGGCCAGACCGCTTATGCTGCTTCCAAAGGTGCAGTGGTGGCGATGACTTTACCTTTGGCTCGTGAACTGGCACGTGAAGCCATTCGAGTGATGACCATCGCCCCGGGCATTATGGAAACCCCGATGCTAAAAGGTATGCCGCAAAATGTTCAGGATGCTTTGGGACAAATGGTGCCATTCCCATCACGTTTGGCTAAACCTCAGGAATTTGCCCAGCTGGTGGGGCATATTTTTGAAAATAGCTATTTAAATGGTGAAGTGATTCGTCTGGATGGCGCGATTCGCATGCAGCCTAAATAAGTCTTCGATTTATATAGGACATGATGATTTGCACAGCTGCCAGTTTCTCATTGAATTTAAATGACTTTGTTTAAGCATGCATTTTCTTTTGAAGGATCAAAAGAAACAAAAATCCTTTGCGAAACTGAAGATACATCCCTGTATCTCAGTTTCGCAGGCGACATCCATGCCGCCTTAACTGACGTTCCAACGATCTCAATAGTAAAAAGCTTGAAGTAAATAAAATAGATATAGAAAGGGAAGTTCAATGATTTTAAATGATGAACAAAAAATGATTCAGGACATGATGCGCAATTATTCGCAGCAGAAACTGAAACCAACAGCGGCCTTACGCGATAAAACAGCACAATTTCCTGCACAAGAACTCAAAGAACTGGGTGAGCTTGGCGCACTGGGTATGACCGTTGCTGAAGAATGGGGCGGTGCAGGTCTGGATTATGTTTCTCTGGTTTTGGCACTTGAGGAAATTGCCGCAGGAGATGGGGCAATTTCGACTATTATTAGTGTGCAGAATTCTTTGCCTTGTGGGATTACCCAGCGTTATGGCACCGAAGCACAGAAACAGCAGTATTTAACTAAACTGGCCACCGGTGAATGGCTGGGTTGTTTCTGCTTGACAGAACCTCAGGCCGGTTCAGATGCCAGTTCTTTAGAATGTAGGGCCGAACGTGATGGCGATGAATGGGTACTTAATGGCACCAAGCAGTTTATTACCACGGGCAAACATGCACAGATTGCATTAGTCTTTGCTGTGACAGATAAATTGGCAGGGAAAAAAGGCATTTCATGTTTTCTGGTACCGACCGATGCACCGGGTTATATCGTGTCACGCCTAGAGGAGAAAATGGGTCAGCATTGTTCCGATACCGCGACGATTGTTCTGGATAACTGCCGGATTCCGGTGGAAAACCTGCTGGGTCAGGAAGGTGAAGGCTACAAAATTGCCTTGTCCAATCTTGAATCTGGTCGTATTGGTATTGCAGCACAATCAGTCGGGATGGCTCGGGCTGCGCTGGATGCAGCGGTGGAATATGCCAATGAACGTAAAGCCTTTGGTGTAGAAATTGTGCAGCATCAGGCAGTGGCTTTCAGGCTGGCAGATATGGCGACACAAATTGAAGCGGCACGTCAGCTGACCTTGCATGCGGCAACTTTAAAAGATGCTGGTTTAGCCTGCTTAAAAGAAGCCTCAATGGCAAAACTGTTTGCATCAACCATTGCAGAACGGGTCTGTTCCGATGCGATTCAGATTCATGGTGGCTACGGTTATGTCTCTGATTTTCCAGTAGAGCGTATTTACCGTGATGTGCGCGTGAGCCAAATTTATGAAGGTGCATCGGATATTCAACGTTTGGTGATTGCGCGTGAAGTCTGTCAATGTTGAGTTTGATTAAAAATAGACTTTGGTCGATGTTCAAATCTGGCATTTCGGTTGATGGATATGAAAATTGCCAGGATCAAGCAACCCTGATTAGCTAAAGACAGACAGTACGCAGAAGATAAATAAAGCAGCATGATTCATGTCTTAGTCATCAGGCATGAATCAGATGTGAAGAAACTATGCTGATGGAATCAGCAGGAACAACAACGATAAGTGGACACACTCAGGCAAGGTCGCCTGAAAATACAACAGGATAGAGGTTGTCGTCATGAAGACACTAGAACAAGCATATGTTGATTTCAATTTTGAAAATATGGTTCAGGAACATCTGGCTGGAAATGCAGAGTCCATCAATGCCTATACTGAATGTTGTGGACGTTACCTTGGCCAAAACCGAACCGCACTGATCTGGGAAGGCAAAAATGGTCAAACAGAGCAGTGGACATTTGAACAATTGGCAACTGCTTCAGGACAGCTGGCCAATTATATGCATTCTCTGGGTTTAAAAGCAGGAGATTGTATAGCTGGACTACTGCCAAGAACACCTGCACTCTTAATTACTATTTTGGCCACCTGGCGGATCGGTGCTATCTATCAGCCTTTGTTCACTGCCTTTGAAAGTAAAGCAATTGAGCATCGTATGAGTACAGCCGCTACTCAACTGATTGTCACCGATCAAGAGCAGCGCTTGAAACTGCATGATCTGAATATTCCAAATATTCTGACCGTACATCAGGCAGTGGCAGATCATTATCCGGATGCTGACTTTTGGACCGAGTTAAAGCAGCAGTCAGAAGAGTTTGAGCCAGTGAGTGGCCAATTTAATGATATTTTTCTGATGATGTTTACTTCAGGCACCACAGGCTTGGCAAAATCGGTTCCTGTACCTTTAAAAGCGTTGTTGGCCTTTAAAGGCTATATGCTGCACGCCGTAGATCTGCGAGAAGAAGATTCCTTCTGGAATCTGGCCGACCCAGGTTGGGCCTATGGACTATATTATGGCATTGCGGGCCCGCTCAGTTTAGGTCATAGCATCATTATGGATGAACGTGGATTTAGCGTCGATAATGCTGTACATATCATTGAGAAATATAAAGTCAGTAACCTGACTGGCTCGCCAACCGCATTCCGGATGTTCTTTGGCTTTAAAGAAAAATTTGATGCAGACATCAGTTCGCATTTGCGTGTGGTCAGTAGTGCAGGTGAACCGCTTACGCCTGAAGTGATCCAGTGGTTCAATCATGATTTAAATGTGAATATTTATGATCAATATGGACAGACTGAACTCGGTATGGTGATCGCCAATCATCATGGCTTGGAGCATCATAAAAAAGTGGGTTCAGCTGGATTTGCGATTCCGGGGCATCGCTTTGCGGTATTGAACGCAGAACATCAGGAAGTCGAAAAAGGCGGGATTGGAATCTTGGCAATTGACTGTTCGGCTTCACCCTTGATGTGGTTTAAAGGCTATGCCGGTCATAATCGAAAGTCTTTTGTCGGGCAGTATTATTTAACCGGCGACACTGTAAAACTGAATGAATATGGCGGTATTGATTTTATTGGACGTGCGGACGATGTCATTACAACCTCAGGCTATCGGGTGGGGCCTTTTGATGTGGAAAGTACCTTGCTGGAATGTGAAGAAGTGCTTGAATCTGCAGTCGTCGGTAAACCAGATCCAGAACGAACAGAAATTGTAAAAGCCTTTGTGGTACTTAAATCAGCCTATCCAGCCACTGAAGAACTCATGCTGAAGCTGCAAAGCTATGTGCGTTCACGCCTATCCAAGCATGCCTACCCAAAAGAGATTGAATTTGTCGGGTGTTTACCTAAAACGTCGAGTGGAAAAATTCAGCGAAATTTACTCAAACAACAGGAAATTGCCAAACTTCAAGAAATGAAGCGAGTCAGTTAGTTTTTTTGATTGAGTGCTAAAAGGCTGCCATGGCAGCCTGTGGTTTTTTGACAAAATACAGCATTTTCTAGTTAAATTTTAAATTAGAGATAGGACTGATTTTTACAAGATTTTATTTTCAAAAGTACGAATTAAATTAAGCGAAATACATTGTTGATGTAATTACATTGAAATTACGACAAGGTTTAAGATTAAATATATCAAAAATTTAGCCTCTTAATCTTAAGAGGCTAAATGTATCCATTACCAAATATTGGTTTGTAAATTTACTTTTTGGTGTTCCGCATGTGGCTCACCCGCTTCACCGGTAACGCCACCTTTTAAAGCTTTAAAGAGCTGGGTGACTTTGTTGTCGGTCACATTCCAGTATTCAGCGCTGACCGCTTCAGCAATCAGTACCCGTACAGTCGGATCATCCTTGCCATCAAACCAGTTTTCTGCCCATGGATTCCACAACTGTTCAATCAGAATACGATCGGTACTAATCTGGGCATGGGCACTGATTGACACATAAATACCATCTGATGGTTTTGCAAAAGACAATCCAATTTGACCACGGCCTGTTTCTGCTGCTTTGACCAGATCATTGGTATTACGCAGGATGAAATATAAATTTTGACGTTCATTCATCTGTTCGGAGTTCAGCATGGTCATTGGCTGGGAATGGATTTCATGGGTGTCAGTTAAATGGCTGATCATGGTGTAACGGACATCCTTGATCAATTCCCATAATTTTTCACGATTATCATGTTGAGTATTGTTATGCTCGGTCATGTATGTTCTCCATACGATTTTATGAAAACTTGAAAAGATTGCTTGGTATTTTCAGATTAATCATATTTATAGACAGATGCCTGAGGTCTCACTGAACTCATACATTTTTATACGCAAATGCAGGCAGAGACTACAGAGTCGCTAAACAAGACAGCTTAATGTACAGGGTAATTTAATAGCAAAGATTTTAATAACAGCAGGTCTGACGCCTTTTATAAACTGGAGAGCCATTTGCCGGAACTGTTTAATTGAGGTGATTCAAAAAAATCATGCCAAGCCCTAGTGGCTGCAGCTTGATACCGAGCGTTTAGCTGATATGCTATTTGGCTCAGCGATGGCCAAACCATTTATTGATGTGCTGTGAATTGACTGTGAAATTGATCTTCCAAAGATTTTTAGCCTTTAGAAACATCAGTAAAGCCAATTTTGCGATCATTGTTAAAAATTTTCGAAACAAGGAAAGACGTTGTCTACATTTAATATGGATGCCATATCCCCAGAATTCGAACTCACCGATGCTGAATTACATTTGTATAGCCGTCAGATTCTCTTAGATGACTGGGATATTGACGCTCAAGAACGGTTAAAATTTTCTAATGTCTGCATTGTTGGTTGTGGTGGAATTGGCTGTGCACTGGCAGAACTTTTGGCACGTGCCGGTGTAGGAAAAATTACCCTAATCGATCCAGATACGATCGAGATGAGCAATTTACAGCGACAACTTGCATTTACACCGCAGGATCTTGGACTTTACAAAGCAGAAATTCTGGCGAAACGACTGGGCCAAATTAATCCAAACGTACAGGTTGAATATATTAATCAGGCCTTAACGGCTGAAAATGCAGTCAGTGTGATTCGGCATCAGGACTTGGTGCTGGATGGTTGCGACCAGTTTGCGACACGTTATCTGGTTAATCAGCGCTGTGTAGAACTGAATGTACCTTTGTTGAGTGCCTCGGCGATTGGCCTGCAAGGGCAACTTTTTATGCTCGAAGGGGATTCGGCCTGCTATGCCTGCCTGTTCCCACCCGAGAATCAGGCCGATGAAAGTCTGCGCTGTGCAGATTCCGGAGTACTGGCGACCACGCCTAACGTGATGGCCAGCTTGCAAGCCCATCATGCCTTGTTATATCTGGGTTTGGGATTGATGCCACTCAGACAAAAACTGCTGTTATGGGATGGATTGAGTTTTAAGCAGCGGATTCTCGCTTTCGAAAAAGATACAGATTGTCCGATCTGTCAGGCAAGATAAGCCTGCAAATTAATATTTTTTTGCTACACTGCATGTAATTAATTTTTCCTAAGACATTATGAAAAACAATATCTGGTTAGATGGAATACGTTCAGTTGCCCGCATGGGAGAAACAGCGGTCGTTGCGGCAAAGGCGGGCTTTAAATATGCTACTGAAAAGCCAAGCAATGCCAAACTCATGCGGGAGACTTTTGAATCTCTGGGTTCAACTTATATCAAGCTGGGGCAGTTTATTGCCAGTACGCCGTCTCTATTTCCGCGTGAATATGTAGAAGAATTTCAGGGCTGTCTGGATCAGACTCCACGCTTGCCGTTCAGTTATATCCAGCAAGTGTTGGCCTCTGAATTTGAAGGGCGTAATCTGGATGAGATCTTTGCCTCGATTGATGAAACGCCATTGGCCTCTGCGTCTATTGCACAGGTGCATGCGGCCAAGCTGGTGTCTGGCGAAGATGTCGTGATTAAGGTACAAAAACCGGGTGTGGAAACCATTTTATACACCGATTTAAATGTACTGCACTGGGCGACCAAAGTGCTGGAAAAAGCCGTGCCCAAAGTCAAATTCGCTTCGCTGGCCGATATTGTTGATGAAATCAAAACCCGGATGGTACGTGAAGTTGATTTTATCGAAGAAGCACAGAATCTGGATGATTTTGTCAATTATCTGAATATCACCAATAATAAGGCAGCGACTGCACCTAAGGTTTATCATCAGTATTCGACCCGTCGTGTGCTGACCATGCAACGCTTGTATGGTGTGCCATTGACCGATTTTGAAGTGGTCAAAAAAGTATCCAAAGATCCATCTCAAGTACTCATTACCGCAATGAACACCTGGTTTGGCAGCCTGATGATGTGTAACAGTTTCCATGCCGATCTGCATGCAGGCAACCTGATGCTGCTCGAAGATGGCCGTGTCGGTTTTATCGATTTTGGCATTGTTGGCCAGCTCAAACCTGAGGTATGGACGGCATGTATGGCATTTATGGATTCATTGCAACATACCAATTATGAGTTGATGGCACAGAACATGCTGAAAATGGGTATGACTGCTGTGCAGATTGATACCAAAGTTCTGGCAGCGGATCTTGAGCGTTTATTCAGTGGCGTATTGATGGCAAACCCTCAGGAGCTGTTAACATCAAATCCGGCTGATCTGAACGATATCATGGTGGATATGGTGGCTGTGGGTGAACGTCACGGCATCCGCTTCCCGCGCGACTTTGCTTTGCTGTTTAAGCAAATGCTGTATTTCGACCGTTTTATGCGAATTTTGGCACCATATACCGATATCTATGCCGATCAGCGTTTGCAAATGATTCAGGACATTGATCCGAATTTACTGTTAAAGCATTAATTTAATCCCTCCCGACCTCCCTTCCTTGCGCAAATTTTAAAGCAGCGCTTTAAAATAGCTCAGGGAGGAGTGTTTCACTGCTTGATAAAGTATAAGCGATAAAAGTTCCTCTTTATAAAAGAGGGATTTAGGGAGATTAGTTGTAAATATCATATTCTCGAGCAATCCAATGGACGCCATTATTATTGAAGGTTTAAAGGTTGAAACAGTCGTGGGCTGCTTTAACTGGGAGCGTCAAATTATTCAGCCTTTAATGCTGGATTTGACCATTCAAACCGATTTAGAACAGGCATCAAATTCAGATGCTCTTGCAGATACGCTGAATTATGCAGAAATTTGTGAGATTTCAGCCAAGGTCATTCAAGAAGCTCAGCCTGAATTGATTGAACATGCAGCAAAGTTAGTGCTGAATGCACTTTTTACTACCTTTACAGCAATTGAATCGATTAATATTACGATCCGTAAGCCTGCCATTATCGCGCAAGCCAATTCTGTAGGGATACGTCTTGAACGCCACCGAAACGATTTTCGCTCTAGCATTAGCGAGTAATTGTCATCCTCAGCAACATTTTCAAGCTGCACAGCAAGGTATTTCTGAATGGGGAGAAGTCCAGCTCTCTCCCATTTATAGGATTCCTTGCCGGGATGGCATCGGCGCCGATTACTGGAATGCGGCATGTCTATTAAAAAGTTCGGTGTCGAGTGCAGAAATTATTGAGCTGCTTAAACAGCTGGAACAGGCATCAGGGCGGACACGTCCATCGCATCAAATTACCCTGGATGTAGATCTGATTGCCTGGGGATCAGATCTTCGACATATGCAGTTTAATGAAAAAAAATTGCCCCTGGCTTTGGATGTAAAAGTTCCCATGTTTGATATCTGGCAAGACCCTGTATTCGAGCATGAGTTACATTGTTTCCCAAGAGTTGAACAGCTGATTTAAATCAAATCACCTAATTTTTTGCTGATGTAATTTATGCAATACGAATGTTTAAAAGCCTGATCAAGCAAGATCAGGCTTTGTTATGATTTAGTTTTTGTATTTAGATCAAAAGAAAAATTCAGCGAAGATGGGGCAGATGAGATTAGAAAAAATTTAAACATAAAAATATGAGAAATCTTGGCTTATGTCATTTTAATCCTCGTGATTCTTTATATCATCCAATGGGGATTTCATGGTTTTCCGACAGGTAATTCATATGTGATTGATTTGAAGCCATAGAATTTATTTTAAGTTCGGTAAAAATCCTCAAAGCAGTAAAAATGCATCATCGCGCTTTTACTTTTTCTTGTTATAAAAAATAATCAGCAATACGATAATGATCACCAAGATGGCAAGAATGATCGCAGTTTCCATAACAATACCTCTCAGACATAGATCTTAAGGTTTAAGCGTCTAAATTAAAACTGAACGTAAATTAAAATAAACTCAAGTTTTGTTAGAGCCGTTAGTTTTTCGAAAAAACATTTTTCAGTGATGTTAATAGAAGAACCGCTCAATCCTATTCTGTATTTAACTAAAAAATAAACCCATATTTAGGCAACAGACACATTAAATAATGATCCGATCCACGCACTGAATAACATGGCGATAATTCCCCACAGCATCACCCGAACTGCACCTCTCCAGACGCTCACTCCACCGGCATAGCTCGCCAGTGTACCCATCATCCCCAAACTTAAAACGCCAATCAGCATGACGCCTTTATCCAGATAGTGTTCCGGTAGAATCATGATTGAAATTAAAGGAAATAATGAACCTACCGTAAATGCCATAGCCGAAGAAAATGCAGCGAGAAAGGGCTGAGCCGAGGTATGTGCTGAAATACCAATTTCATCCCGGGCATGGGCATCCAAGGCATTATGGTCGGTCAACTGTTCAGCGACCTGTTGTGCCAAAGCGGGTTCCAGACCTCGTTGTATATAAATCGTTTTGAGCTCATTTAATTCATGGGTGGGATGGCGTTGCAGTTCGCGCTCTTCCATGAGTAGATCATTGGTTTCAATATCTTGCTGGGATTTTACTGAAATATATTCACCAGCTGCCATTGATGCGGCGCCAGAAATCAATCCGGCAACACAGGTCACCAGTAAAATTTCAGTGGATGCTCCACTGGCTGCGATACCCACCACCAGACTGGTGACCGAAATAATCCCGTCATTTGCCCCCAGTACAGCTGCACGAAGCCAGCCCGCACGTTCGATATAATGTTTTTCAAGATGGTATGAATGGCGCACAATGAAGCCCTTTTTTATTATCATTATGATTATAGTAAATTTAAGTCATGTATAGATAGTAGGATTGAATCGATCTGAAAATTACCTTGAATGATCAGATCATAGTGCGCTTGGTTAAGTATTTTATCAATCCAAAATAAAACCGAGGTGAAATTCATTTATTCAAAAGACCAGACGGACTTGATGTATAATTGATATCCAAGGGATCAAATTTATTTAATAAAAACAATTATATAAAAATTATAGCTGAGTGAGCTGGTTTAAAAAGAGAATTATCATGAAAGAAAAAAATGAGAGCCATAAATGTTTGGTGTGCGGCAAGCACTTTCTTCTGAAAGATCTTACTCCGATGGGAACGGTCAGAAAAGTCATTACTGAAGAGATTGGCAAGGATATTCCAGTCTGGACGCCGCAAGATTATATTTGTCAGACAGATCTAACCCGCTATCGCATGCAGTATGTACATTCATTATTAAGTTTGGAAAAGGGTGAGGTCACAGATCTTGAGGTCGAAGTGATTCATAGCATGCATCAGCATGAACTGATCACCAAAAATGTGGAAACGGAATTAGAGCAAAAGTGGACCTTGGGTGAAAGGCTGGCCGATAAAGTTGCAACTTTTGGTGGAAGCTGGGTCTTTCTGATCTGTTTTGCAATTTTTCTAGGTCTATGGATTACGATAAATACTGTGGTGATGGTGACTCAGCCTGCAGACCCTTATCCATTTATTCTATTGAATTTAATCCTTTCCTGTCTTGCGGCGATTCAGGCACCTATTATTATGATGAGCCAGAACAGACAGGAAGCAAAAGACCGCTTACGTTCGCAAAATGATTATCAGATCAACTTAAAAGCTGAACTGGAAATTCAGCATTTACATGAAAAATTAGATCATCTGCTGCTGCATCAATGGGAACGGTTGGCGCAAATCTAGGAAATCCAGTTAGACCTACTTTCTGAAATGAGCAAAAAAGATTAAAAGGATGCTGTGGAGAATCTCTATCATTTTATAGAGCTTATAAGTAATAAGATCGCCAGATGCCTTGAGTTTATTATCTCGCTCAAGATTTGAAGCGTAATAAAAAGCCCACCAATGAGTGGGCTAAAATTGAACTAGTTTCATTTAAATAAAATAGCTGGTTTTGGTCATCAACTTGGAAATGGCCGTCATGGTCATTTTGACCGGAACAGGCAGGTCTACACCGCCAGCGTTTAACGCTGTATCCCGATGATGCAGTTCATCTTCGTTCATCTGTTCCAGAATACGGCGAGAACGTTCATCCTGCGGCGGCAACTGGCTGATATGATGCTGCAAGTGCATGCTCACCTGACGTTCAGTTTCTGCGACAAAACCCAGACTGTATTTATCACCGGCAATTCCGGCCAGCGCGCCCATACCAAAGGACAGGCCGTACCAGACCGGATTGAGCAGACTGGTATGGCTATCCAGTTCTTTCAAGCGGTCTTCACACCAGGCCAGATGATCCTGTTCTTCAACTGCCGCCTGTTCCATCTCACGACGCACATTCGGAAGTTTCGCCGTCATGGCCTGACCATGATAGAGCGCCTGTGCACACACTTCACCACTATGATTGACCCGCATCAAACCTGCCACATGACGGGCATCGCTCACCGTCAATTGTGTTTCTACCGGTTGGGCTGGATTTTCACGTTGTGCCGATGTCGTGCCCGGGACGAGACTGCGTAATGCCTGATCAAAAGAATGAATCAGCTTGTCGACACCTGTATATTGACGCATGAATTAATCCTCCAAGGGTGTTTTCGCGGTTTTGATCATGGGTTTGAGTCGGAAAAGCAGCCATAGGGTAAACAGGCCGCTCAACACTGCGGTAATACAAAAAAGTATTTTAAGATCAAGCTCTAAAATACTTAAAATAATAATCGAAAATATAGCAGAAGATACCATGAAAACGGCATTCAGAATGTTATTTGCTGCAACCACACGCGCACGATGTGAGCGGGGAGAATGCGCCTGCATCATGGCATAAAGCGGTACGATATAAAAACCGCCACTAATCCCGAGTAAGGTCACTGCCAGCATCACATGGTAATAACTCCAGCCTTGCTGAAACACATCAGCCAGACCGATTAATTCACCGGTACGTGCTGGAACAAAGGCCAGACTCGCGGCCAGATATAGGGCAAAGATCACCAGACCGATTGCGCCAAATGGCACCATCTTGATATTGACCTGGCTGCCACCGATTTTGCGGCATAAATATGAACCTAGCCCGATTCCGACAGAAAAGAAAGTTAAGAGCAGGCTGGCAACATTTTCAGAGGCATGCAGATTTTGCAAGGTCAGTTGAGGGATTTGAGTCAGATAGGTTGCGCCGTAAAACCAGTACCATGAGTTACCCAATAAAATGGTAAAGACTAATGGCAAACCCTGGGCATATTTTAATGTTTGCAAGCTGGTACGGAAAAAATTCCAGTCAATTTGCAGTTCTGGTGCAGGGATATTTTGTTTGAGAATATAACGACTCGATCCATAACCAATCAGGGCGATCACCACGACTGTTAAACTGATCCAGATCAGATTACCAGAAGATGCAGCAATGACCGCACCACCCAGAATCATACCGAATAAAATTGCCAGCGATGTTCCGGACTGAAACAGGGCATTGCCAGACATCAGCTCATTGGGTTTTAGCACTTCCGGTAAAATGGCATATTTGATTGGGCCAAAGAAGGTGGACTGGGTTCCCATCAGGAACAAGGCAAATAACAGAATCCAGAGATTGCCAAGCAGGAAACCCACCGTTCCCAACAACATAATCACAATTTCCAGAATCTTTAAATAGCGAATCAGCTGTGAACGTTCGTATTTATCGGCAATTTGTCCGGCGGTGGCTGAAAAAATAAAATAAGGCAGGATAAACAGCAAAGCAGCCAGATTATTCAAGGTGCTGATGCTGGCCGATTGTTGCTGAATCCAGCCGTAGGTGATGACCAGGAGTAACGCTTGTTTAAATACATTATCGTTTAATGCACCAAAAAACTGCGTCAGAAACATCGGTAAAAAGCGCCGAGAAGCTAACAAATGTTCATTTTTGTTCATATAGAGCGTGCTACATTAAGTTTTATTAAGAAATGTCAGTTATGCGTAAACATTGAGAAAAATCATGTAAGATACTTTCAGCCATGTAAAGGTAAAAACCAATCAATTAAGCTCTTTAGCTTATATTTTTCGGTCAAATAATCAATTAAAGAATGTATTCGTTTCGAGTTTGCCATGCCTGCAAAGAAAAAATTTAAAAAAACGATGCTTCATCGCAGTATGGGGTCGCTTATACCACTTCAGAGTGGGGCACAGCTGTGTATGAGCATTTTTTTTATGATGTTATCCCATCAGAGCATGGCACAAACCGAACAGCCTGAAACACCTGTGGCCATTTCTCAGGCAGAAATGGTAGATGAACTGTCCAAAGAAGCGATGCGACAGGGACTGGTCACATCTGAAAATGAAGCCACCGAAAAAATTGAAGAAGCGATACAGCCGGAAGCATCTGTCGACAGCATGTTGATGCTGGAGCAACAGCAAAATGCAGGCTCCGGTCTGGACGTATTTACACCGATCCAGTTCGATGATCTGGAAGAGCTGCCGATCCAGTCCATTGACCAGAACATGGCGAATGAAATTTATCGTGAGGCCGAGCAAGCCAAGCAGGAAGCACAAAATTATCGCAATACCCAGACCGCTGAAACAGTCGTAGCAGATATCAGTCAGCAAGAGTTACTTGAAATCAATCAGGCACCTGTAAATGTCGACCAGTTGATGCAATCGATTCAGGCAGACAGCCAGATTATTGTACAAAATAATGAAGCCGGCATGACTTTGCCAGAAGTAACGGGGCCACTTGTTGCTGAAGATGAGAAACGTCCCAATATTTTTAAACGACTATTTTATAAAATCCGTCCGCCACGTCAGATCATGACCGCGAGAGTTCCGCGAATTAGTGCGGATGTGGTGATTATGAACGGCGAAGGTATTGCGCAAAGCAATGGTATGCTGAATCGTAGAGCTGAGCCTGAAGGCTATCTGAATTTAAGAAATAATGTCAAAGCCAAACTGTCCAGTTTTACCCAGGAGTCTTTTGGCGACTTTAATTCCGCTTTGCCACAACTGCGAACCTTGTCCCGACAGGCGGCACAGGCAGTCGGTTATTACAATGCCCAGTTCAGGTTTGAAAAAATCTCTGATAGTCGCGTTCGGGTTTTTGTCACCCCGAATGAACCTGTGCTGATCACTACACAAAATCTGGAATTTAGCGGAGCGGGTGCGGAACAGCCGCAATTCCAGGTCATCAGTCTTTTGCCTGAGCAGGAAGAGGGCGATATTTTCAATCACGGCAATTATGAACAGACCAAACAACGGATTAATACTGCCGCCAATAACAACGGTTATTTTGATTCATACTGGCGCTTGCATGATGTCAAGATTGCACAGCCACAAAATACGGCCGATGTAAATCTACGTTTCGAGACAGGCGAGCGTTACAAGCTGGGCAATGTCGAGTTTAGAATGAGTGATCCTGAAAAGGAATTTCCGCTGGATCGTGATGTACTCGAAAGTCTGGTCACCTGGAAAGATGGTGCAGACTATACCTTCTGGCGAGTGAATAGCCTGGCCAATAACCTGACCAACTCGCGCTATTTTAACTATACCCTGGTGGACGCAATTCGCCCTGATCCGGTTGACAGGGAGCTGGAGCTGGCACCGGATATTCAAAGCCTGATAGAAGAACAGAAACTTTCTGAAGATCAGGCGACTGCGACACAGCCTGATCGCTCAGTGGCATCTGCTAAAGAAGTCACTCAAAATGTCGTCGATGAAGACCAGTTTGCCGGTAGCCGCGATCAGGAAAATCCAAATTTAAGAAGCTTGCGGGTCGAGCAGCAGACCAAAGAAAATGAGCAGGAGCGTTTAAAGGCACAAGCGCGGGAAGAGAAGAAAGTTCCAGTGATTGTGACTTTAAATGCAGACCGTTTAAACAGTGCTGAACTGGGTCTGGGTTATGGAACAGATACCAATATCCGTCTACGTGGTCAGTACCGCCGCGCCATTGTAAATAAGCGCGGACATTCTTTTGATGCCAACCTCGAGTTGTCCGGTATCCGGCAGTCCATCGATGGTCGTTATAACATTCCTTATCACCATCCGCTGAATGATTATGTCAGTATTGTCGGTGGTTATGAGCGCGAAGAACGTGATGGCGTGGCTCAAGGTGAAGGTCTGCAAATTGAATCGGCAGTGCTGGGTGTAGACCGGATTATTAAAAACCCGCTGGGTAACTGGCAGCGTACTTTTGGAGCGCGTTACCGTCTGGATCGCTTGAAGCAGAATGGTTCTGTTGATTTTAACCAGATTCCGGAAGCGTTTCGCTTTAATACCGAAGATGAACAGCAGTCGTTACTGGTCGGTTATGAAGTTTCACGTACCGATACCGATCGTCGGGTCAATCCGACCAAGGGTTTCAAGCAGACCTACAAAGTCGAGCTGGGTAGTGAGGCGTTATTGTCTGATGCAGATATGGCGATTGTAAATGCAGGCTGGCGTTTTATCTATTCATTGGGTGAAAATGCAGATCATCAGTTTGTTGGACGTGCCGATGCCGGTTATATCTTCACTGAAGATTTTGCCAAAGTGCCGTATAACCTGAGATATTTCACCGGTGGTGACCAGAGCATTCGTGGTTTTGATTACAAGAGTCTTTCTCCGGAAATTGAAGGCTTTAAAGTCGGTGGTCAGGCCTTAGGGGTTGCTTCCTTAGAGTATAACTATCAGTTTAGGGAAGGCTGGCGTGCTGCGGTTTTTGCAGATGCCGGAAATGCTTATAATAAAGAGTTCAGTAATCCGACCGAATATGGTGCGGGTGTGGGGATACGTTGGGCCTCACCGATTGGACCGATTCGTATCGATGTGGCGACTGGATTGTCTGATGACAATCACCCAATTCGTCTGCATTTCTTTATTGGTTCGCAGTTATAAAACATCATTTTTTAAAAATAGTTATTTGGGTACATCATGGTCGAGAACCAACCACAGCCAGAACAACAACCACAAGATAGCGTTGTGCCGAAAAAGCGCCGTATATTGAGAAGTATCCTGTTGTCGGTACTTTTCTCACTCATTTTCCTGCTCTCTGTGCTGGCGCTGCTGTTTTCGACCAATCAGGGCAGTAAGTTCCTGCTAGATCAGGTATTACAACGCCAGCAAATTATTCATTATGAATATGAAGGCGGAAATTTATGGCGTGGAATTATTCTTAAAAATGTGCTGGTCAGCCTGAAACCGGTCGATGTCAAAATTGATCGTGCTGATGTAAAACTGGGCTGGCGGGCGATCATCAAAAAAGAAATTCATCTGAATGAAGCAGATGTCCGTAACCTGCAAATTATTAATAAAACTCCGTCTAGCAGCGAACCTTTCAAGTTCAATGCCATCCGTTTGCCTTTTGTGCTGCGCGTCGATCATTTACTGCTGGATCATTTGGTGATTAAAACCCAAACCACGGCAGTTGATTTTTATAATATCGAATTAAATGATGCGCTCTGGTCTGGTACCGAATTAAACTTTGAAGATTCCCGCATGGATATGGGTTATCTCTCGGTGCGTGAAGCGACGGGTAAAATGCAGTTTGAAGGCAAATATCCACTGGATGCCCGCGCAATCGTCAATCTGCCTTCTTTAAGAGACAGCTTGAATATTCATGATATTCAGGTTCGGGCGCGTGGCACGCTGGATACGATTCAGGCAGGCGTAGCGACCAATACACCCGATTTATTAACCGGTTGGGCCATCGTACATCCAATGCGGCCCCAGGTGCCGATGCGTGGCGAGTTAAAATTTAAGGATTATAACTGGCCGATTCTGACTGAGCAGAAACTGTTTACCAAAGACGGGATTGCCGAGTTCAATGGAGATATCGATCGTCTGGACTTGAACGTCCGTACCGACCTGAGCGGTGAAAATATTCCACAAGGCCAGTATAACGCGGTGATGTATACCGATCTGGTCAATCAGCTCAACATTACCGATCTGAATGGCCAGCTGATGAAAGGTGCGGTTAGCCTTGCCGGGACAGTGGGCTGGAAAGACCGGGTCAGCTGGGATCTGAACGGACGATTAAACGGAATTGATCCTAAGCATGAACGTATCCCGCAAGTCGTACAAGACTTTTTACCACCTAGCCTGGATGGCAATATTGCCTCAAAAGGCAATCTGGAAAATGGCCTGCATCTGACGGCGCTGGTAGATTTTGACCGTTATGAAACTTGGAATATCAAACTGGATCAGAATCCGGTTAAAGACAATAAAGCACAACCGATGCTTCTGGATGTTGCCTGGCAAAATATCGACCGCGCCGTACCCTATGTCGGCTGGCTCAGCAGTCAGTCTGGCGATGTGAAACTGGCACTGGTCGAAGGCCAGCAGAATATTCATGTGGCAACCAAAGTCGAACAGCACGAACAAGGTCTTCTGCCAGCAGGCATGTATCAGGCCAAACTGGATCTGAAAAATAATATTCTAAATGTGCCGAGCTTCAATTATAGCGCCAATGCACAGGCAGGTAGCTTAAGCGGTCATGCGCGAATTGAACTGCCACAAGAAAAACGCCAGTTGAAATGGACTGCATTATTAAACGCCAAAGACTTAAATACCCGAAGTCTGGCTGCGGCTTCACCGATAGACCGTTTAAATGGCCAGATCAAGGCCAATGGCTATGCACAACCCAATCAGCAGATTATTAAACTGTCTAATGTAGACCTGACTGGGCGCCTGGCAGAACAGAACGAAACAGTACGTCTGACCGGTAACAGTACCATTGCTTTATTATTCCATAATGAAAAAGCCGGCGGTGGTTTTAGAGGCTATGCAGTCAATTATGATGGGGCTTTAAATGCCAGTCAGTTGCAAGCCAGTCAGGGAATCCTGAAACTGCGTGTTTCAGGTACACCAGAAGTATTGAGAGTCAATGAATTGCGTCATGATGGTATCGCTGGCAAGATTAATGCCAATGGTCTGGTGAATCTGGCAAATGGTATTGACTGGGATATTAACGCTTCATTAATCCGCTTTAAGCCGCAATATTTTAATGCCAACCTGAAAGGCGAGTTGTCGGGCAATGTAAAAACCCAAGGGGTTTGGTCAGATGCCTTAAAACGCATTCAGATCCAGCGTTTGAATCTGGCCGGTATGTTAAATAACAAGCCGGTACGAGGCACAGGTAATTTATCAGTCATTATTAATTCAAATCAGCGTGGTTTTGTTCCAGAGCAGTTTGAAGCCAATAACCTGTTCCTGTCTTATGCCAGCAACCAGATTCAGGCCACCGGCAATGCGCAGAATCTGCAACTCAAAGTCAACGCACCAGCATTGTATGAGTTATATCCGGGCTTAAGAGGTCGTGCGCAGGGCTATATCAATATGCAGGCGCAGCCACGTTTGCAGGCTTCGGCAAATCTTTCGATTGATAATTTTGCCTTTAAAAACCTGATGAGTGTGCAAAAAATTCGTGTCCGCGGGCAGTTGCCGACCTCGCAGACCACAGCAACCTTATTAACTGCCACAATGGATCGCTTGCGTAGCGGTTCACGGGAAATTGTACGCGGGGAAATATCACTTGCCGGTACTCGTGCGGCGCATATCCTTAAAGTTCAGGCAGAAAATAAACTGTCAAAATTCTTTGTGCAGCTGGCCGGTGGCTTTAATGCACAAAATAACTGGCTGGGTCAGATTCAAAAAGGTGATTTTGACTCTTTGCGTGCTCATTTAGTACAGCGTCAAAATGCGGCAGTGATTTATAATGCGGCCCAGTCTGATCTGTTTGTCGGTGCACATTGCTGGATGAGTCAGCAAAGCCAGTTGTGTTTTGATCAACCGATTCGGGTCAATAAAACCCGTGGCAGCGTATCCTTTGTGACCCAAAACCTGGATCTGGATGATTTCAGTGCATTCCTGCCTGAAGGGCTGGCATTGACCGGTAAAGTGAACGGTTATGCCAAGGCAGCCTGGGCGCAAGGTGCTAAACCAAAAATCGATGCGCGTCTGGTCACCCGAAGTGGTGTGGTCGGCTTATCTTCGGAAGACCCGGATTATTTAGGTTCTACCCTAAAATATGATGAAGTGGGTCTGGTGGCAAAAAGTGTCGCAGAAGGCTTGCAAGTTCGACTGGATGTAAAAACTCCGGATATCGGGACAGGGTATGCCAATGTCATTATTGATCCATATCGGGACAGTAAACCGATGCGTGGCGAAATTGCCTTTAATCAGGTGCAGCTTAAAGTCTTTAAACCCTTTATTCAGGACATCCGTAATCTGGATGGCACCTTGTCCTATGCCGGAAAAGTGAGTGGAACCTTAACTGATCCTTTGCTGGAAGGTGAGGTTCGAGTCAAAGATGCTTCGATCAGCATGATCTCCTTGCCGGTGAATCTGACCAATGTGCAGTTGTATTCATCGATACGTCAGAATTCTGCCAGTATTAATGGTGCATTTAACAGTGGTCGTGGCGTGGGTAAATTGACCGGTTCAGTCGACTGGAAAGGTGATCCGCGAGTACAGTTAAAACTGCAAGGTGAAAATCTGCTGATTCGTCAGGCACCTTTAATTACTGCCGTGGTTACGCCCGATTTAACCTTGGACATGTATCCATTCAATAAAAAGCTGAGTCTAAGTGGTACGGTTGATGTGCCACGTGCACTAATTTCTATGCCTGAAGCCTCAGAACCTGTGGTCGGACTTTCTTCAGATGTACGTGTGGTGCGTGAAGGTGATGACCAGCTGGCTATTCTCAAATCGGCCCGTCCTTGGGATATTCGGGCTGATGTGGCGGTTTCTCTGGGTAATCAAGTGATATTCCAGGGCTTTGATAGCCGTATTCCGCTATTGGGCCGGGTCAATCTGTCACAGCGGGGTCTGGAAACTGCGATGCGTGCCAATGGTGCGATCGGGGTATCACAGCGGGTGAAAATCGAAGCTTATGGTCAGAGTCTGGATCTGAATCGTGCCATTGCCCGTTTTAATGGTGAGTTGACCAATCCGACGCTGGATGTTGATGCCAATAAGTCGGTTCAGGGAAGTACGGTCGGGGTACGGGTGACGGGCACTGCTTCAAGCCCAAATATTCAGATTTATAATGATGCTGGCTTGTCAGAGCAGGAAGCTTTAAATGCCTTGATTACTGGTCGTATCAACGAAGGTGCCTCCGGTTTAAGTCAGGCTGAAGGATTCAGATCTGATGTGAATAATACCATTGCCGCAGCAGGTATCAGTCTGGGCCTGGGTGGAACCCGCGCGCTCACCAACCAGATTGGACGGACGTTTGGCTTGAGTGGTTTGGCACTAGATGCACAAGGAACAGGGGATGATACCCAGGTGTCGGTGACCGGCTATATTACCCCTGATTTATATCTTCGTTATGGTGTTGGGGTGTTTACCCCGGTGAACAAACTGACTTTACGTTATCAGGTGAATCAGCGTCTTTACTTGGAAGCGAGTCAGTCCTTAGAACGTGCAATTGACTTGTTCTATAATTGGCGTTTCTAATCATAAGGACAGATAAATATTTTTAAATGATTGCTAGATTTCATTAGATATCTTTAATTGATCAAGAAATGGTCAATTTATTCATATTTAAATAGATGCTGAAAATACCCTCATCCTTCTGGGATGAGAAGCACTGCTTCGCAAGAGGATGAGGGTATTTTATTTATAATGATTAAAAAATGACTTATCAAAGAACGCTATTATTTATTGATATGTATCTGGCTTGAACACCGCAATATAGATCCGGTTACACAAATGATCATGCTTGACCCTTGAATGAAACGATCAAATGTTTGAGCATGATATTTTCTGGGTTATAAAAGTGATGGATCGCCATGATAGATGAAGAAAAGCCGTTAAACTTCGATGATGACAATGAGCCTCAAGATTTCGAAGATGAAGAGTTTATCGATGATAAGAAAGAGGATGAGCTGTACAACACGATTACCAAAGATGGTTCAAGTGTTGATCCTGCAGATGATGGCACGCGGCATATTCACCCTGAAGATGGTGATCCCATAGAAGTTGAAGAGTAAAGACAAAAGCCCAATTCAATATTGGGCTTTTTATGTTCGTGATTTTCTTTGTCATGAAGTACAGTGCTTTGGGTATACACCTGTAGAAGCAATGAATATCAGAATTTAAGCGCAATGGGCTGCAAAAAAGTTGTGAAATATGGCTGAAATTATGTTTCTGTTACATCCTTAAGAAAAATGAATGAAGCAATAAATCAGCGCTAAAATATAAAAAATCAATCAAATCAGATCATAATAAATTGAAAATCAATAAAGCCTTAATAAAATTAGGTGTATATTGAAAGTACAATTTCACTCATCAGAGTATGTTCGCATGGCGACTAAATTTATAATCCGTTTTGCAATGATTCTATTCGCTGTACTTATTTTGACTGCGCTTTCGATTCAATTTTTCTTTGATCCAGAAGTGACTGTGGTTTTATGGATCTTCGCTGTACCCTTTATTCTGGGGGTGCCAATTTTAGCCTCTGTCGTATTGGCAAGCAATGAGGAACTGGATATTCATAGCGTAAATTAAATTGAAAAAAGCCCTCATTTTTTGAGGGTTTTTTATGACATAAAGATGCTTAAATAGCCTAAGCTACTCAACTAGAGGCACTCAATCACTAATCTTTAAATGTGTCATTTAGCGCACTTTGCACCGCTTCAACACGTGCCTTGCAGGCTTTATAGGCGCTCATGGATTCTTCCACGATTTTCATCAGATTATCAATGTCCGGTTCTTGCTGAGATTCGAGCAATTCCGCATTCTTTTTCAAGATGTCATAGCCTTGCTGGAAGCTTAAAGTATCATGAGTCATGGGGAAGTACCTGTATAAGTTGTGCTGAAAAAATGCCATCCTGCAGTTCTACCTGAACCGGATCGCTGGGCTGAATCTGGTTGATAGAACCCACCACATGTTCTTGCTGACGTACGATGGCATAACCTTTCGATAAAACATGTCGTGGGTTTTGCAATAGCGTTTCCCGCATCAGGGCATCTAGCTGCTGATTGATTAGTTGGGTATGTTGCTGAGCCAGACTGGAGGTATTGGCCTTGATCTGTTGCAGACGTTGCAGGGCATCCATAATTTGGCTGTTGGCCAGACTTTGAATGAGTTTTAAGAATTGATCATTCTGATTTTGGTAGGCCTGAATTTGCTGTTGAGATAAACGCTGAATCCGCTGTAAATAATTCAAGACATCTTGTGTGAGTTCGACTATATGATTGCGAATTCCGGCGATGACTTTACTCGGAGTATCAAAGGAGCGATGCGCAATCTCATCCAGAATGGTGTGGTCTTTTTCATGTCCGATGCCCACCCAAATCGGAACCGAGCGTTTACAGAGCAGGGCAGCCAGATCATAATCATTTAAATAAGCCAGATCATTGACTGCTCCGCCACCCCGAATAATGACGATTAAATCTGGCGCAGTGTCATAGGTTTTCGCCCATTGTTTCAGAGCTTGTGCCAGACTCTGCATAATGCTTTGCGGGGCAGAATTTCCCTGAAAAGTCGCAGTGTGATAGATAAACTCGCAAACTTGCGCACGATGTAGTGCATCGGCATCTTTTCTGAAATCTCCGAGACCTGCTGCGTTTTCGGGAGCAATCACTAAAATTCGGCTCAAATCAAAAGGGCTGGGCAGGTTTCTATTACGCTGAATCAGCCCTTCAGCGCTTAGCCTGTCAATAATCTGCTGATAACGCCGGGCAATATCACCCAAGGTATAACCCGAGTCAATCTCGACGATATTTAAAGAAAAACCATATTGTGGATCAAAATTGGCTTTGACTTTAATCAGAACTTTGAGATCACGACTTAATTCAATCCCGCTTTCACGTTCAAATTGAGTGACAATTTTCTGGGCGCTAAATTTCCAGATGGTGGCTCGGCAACTGGCAATGACCTGATCGCTATCAGCCTCTTTTTCTGCCAGTTCCAGATAATAATGACCTGCTTTGATACTAAGGTTGCGAATCTCAGCTTTGACCCATACCGGCGTATCGAAAGTGAGTTTGACCACTTCCTGAACTGTCGCAAGATATTCCTTGAGGGAGAGTTGGAGATCGTCTGTCATGCCAGTAGAAAGTTTAAAATTCAATCAAATAGTAAATCAATCTGGCAAAGATCACAAATCTAAAAATGCAGTTATTTAAACTTTATATAATGACATTGTATTGATAATGGAATGAAGAATCACTTAATTGAGAACGCTAAATTAGTATTCTTTTCAATTTAAACAGATTCCACGCATCTCTAGCTTCAGCAATCAAATAGTTGGCAAGATAGCAATACTGAATTTAGCAATACTTTTATTCTTAAACTTTATTGAAGGTGTTTGATTAACAATGTACACAGACTTGTGCCTAGAAAAGGTATGGAGATATGCTAAATTAGTGCAGAATTATTGAAGAAGAATACACGCTCATGAAAAAAACAATGCTGTTCGGTTTGCTGGCGGTTGCTTTAAGCGCCTGTACCACTACACCACAATCAGAAACGGAAGCGCCCAAAATAGGTATGCCAAATCCTGCGAGCGCTTATTGTGTCAATCAGGGTGGCAAGCTTGAAATACGTAATGAAAGTAATGGCCAGGTCGGATATTGTCATTTAAAGAATGGACAGGTGGTAGAAGAGTGGGAGTTGCTGCATATGAACCAGCCTAAATGTATTGCCGATCAGGCGACGGCATTGGTCGGTCAGTCCAACCTGACTGAAGCGCAAATCAAACAGAAAACCCAGGCGCAGATTGTACGTATGGTCGAGCCGGGTCAAGCAGTCACCATGGATTATCGTGAAGAGCGTGTGACAGTAACCGTAGATCCTGCCAGCAAAAAAATTATTCAGGCTTCATGCGGTTAAGTATTTAAAAAACAAAAGCCCATTGCTGGGCTTTTTTAAATTTAGAGTCATACTTGCATTTTAAATGACAAATCTTCCCCGATCTTTTATATTGCCCCTCGGAAGGAGAAACTCATGAAAAAGTTATTGGCTTTATCGTTTATGCTGGCTCTGGCCGGTTGTGCCGAGAAGAAACCCTTAACCCCTGAAGAGCAGTGGCAAGGTTATTGTCGAAGTGTGGGGAATGCCGCGCGGACCATTATGCTGGATCGTCAGAATGCGATTGAGAAAGAGAAAGCAATCGAGCATGCCCTCAAGATCGATGATGAAACCACCAAAGGTTTTATTCTGAACATTATTGATGAAGTCTACGCACTTCCAGCCGAAGAGATTAAGGCAGATGTAAAAGCAGCCCGTGAAAAAGTCCGCGCTGAGTTTACTGAAAAATGTATTGCCACGCCGCATGATGAATTACCAGATTACAAACCGTTCTAGGGAACGGTTTTTTTTAATGGCTGAATCGGGCATAGCAGCATCTCTTTAAAAAAAACTATCAACCCGAATAAAAGACAAAAAACCTCTACTTAATAATAAAAAAATAGCCTAAGCAAAATGTACACTTTGTGACAATTTCTAAATCTAAAATATAGAAATACTTATCTTTATATTGAATAATGAATTTAACTCCAATTACCCGAGGAGTAACACAATATGCAAGTCGTCAGATATTTACATCATTCTGATCTGCTCTTAGAAGATGAACATGGTGTAGTCATTATTGCTGGTAGTCGCTATGTCCTGAGCGTAGGCGACAAAGTATTTTTAAAGAAGGTGCTAGAACAAGAAAAAAAGCTGTATCAGGTGGATATTTCCTTTGCCAGCAATAATCACAGCACGATGTGTGAAGATGAATGCGTGGTGAAATTCAAAGGCTGCCGGGATTCATATCAGCAATATTTAAACTCGACCACTGTACACTAAGGTGGAGTATCTTTTTAACTTCAAATCAGGCAACATCATGGTTGCCTTTTTTATGCATTAAATTCAGTTAAAAGGGCCTGCTCATAGGCTTGTTTCTTGAGATCTGATCTAAAAGTGATTATTGAATAATCATTAAGAGCATCATTTAGTTATAAAATAACGAGCATCACAAAGAAACACTTGAGTTGCATTAACTTTTAACTGGAAATTTAGTAAAATTTCGGAGTCCATATTATTTGTGAAGCTTGGAATAAGCAGGAATTCATAAGTAATTTTTTAAAAAAGAGGAATAACACTGTGCTAGAAGCTTACCGCCAACACGTTGAAGAACGTGCCGCACTCGGAGTCCCACCGAAGCCACTTGACGATGCCCAAACCGCTGCATTAGTTGAACTACTAGTTAACCCGCCAGCTGGTGAAGAAGCATACTTGGTAGATTTGCTTGAAAACCGTGTACCAGCAGGTGTTGACCAAGCTGCATATGTAAAAGCTGCGTTCCTGGCTGCATTGGCAAAAGGCGAAGCAACCTCTCCACTTATTTCTAAAGAACGTGCGGTTTACTTGCTAGGTACTATGCTTGGTGGTTATAACGTAGCGCCTTTAGTTGAACTTTTAGACAACGCTGAACTTTCTGAGCTTGCTGCTGAAGCGCTTAAGAAAACGCTTCTTGTATTTGATGCATTCCACGATGTCGCTGATAAAGCAAAAGCGGGTAACGCAAATGCACAAGCTGTTATGCAGTCTTGGGCTGATGCTGAATGGTTTACTTCACGTCCAGACGTTCCTGAAGAAATCAAACTGACAGTTTTCAAAGTCACTGGCGAAACCAACACTGATGACTTGTCACCTGCACAAGATGCTTGGAGCCGCCCGGACATTCCATTGCACGCAAATGCAATGTTGAAAAACGTACGTGACGGAATCAACCCGGAAGTTCCTGGTGAAGTTGGTCCATTAAACCAAATCAAAGAATTGATCGCGAAAGGCAACCAAGTTGCTTACGTAGGTGACGTTGTTGGTACAGGTTCATCTCGTAAATCTGCAACCAACTCTGTGCTTTGGTTCTTTGGTGATGACATTGCTCATATCCCGAACAAAAAAGACGGTGGTTACTGCCTAGGTTCTAAAATTGCGCCAATTTTCTTCAACACGATGGAAGATGCGGGTGCATTACCGATCGAGATCGATGTTGGCAACATGAACATGGGCGATGAAATCGTTCTTAAAATCGATCATGCTGCTGCGAAAGTTTCTGCATCTAAAGACGGTGCTGTAATTGCTGAAGCTGATCTTAAAACACCTGTACTTCTAGACGAAGTTCGTGCGGGCGGTCGTATTAACCTGATCGTTGGTCGTGGTTTGACCACTAAAGCACGTGAAGCTTTAGGTCTTCCAGTATCTACGTTGTTCCGTACTCCGGTTCAACCTGCTGCAACTGGCAAAGGCTTCACTCAAGCACAGAAAATGGTTGGTCGCGCTTGTGGTCTTCCTGAAGGTCAAGGCGTACTTCCAGGTACTTACTGTGAACCTAAGATGACCACTGTTGGTTCGCAAGATACCACTGGTCCAATGACGCGTGACGAATTGAAAGACTTGGCTTGCCTAGGTTTCTCTGCTGACCTTGTTATGCAGTCTTTCTGTCATACCGCTGCGTATCCAAAGCCAGTTGACGTTCAAATGCAACACTCGCTTCCTGATTTCATCATGAACCGTGGTGGTGTGTCTTTACGTCCAGGTGATGGTATTATCCACTCTTGGTTAAACCGTATGCTTCTTCCGGATACTGTGGGTACTGGTGGTGACTCGCATACTCGTTTCCCAATCGGTATTTCGTTCCCGGCGGGTTCTGGTCTAGTAGCTTTTGCTGCAGCAACTGGTGTTATGCCACTTGATATGCCTGAATCTGTACTTGTGAAGTTCAAAGGTAAAATGCAGCCTGGTATCACACTACGTGACCTGGTACATGCAATTCCTTACTACGCAATTCAAGCGGGTGACTTAACTGTAGAGAAGAAAGGTAAGAAAAACATCTTCTCTGGTCGTATCCTTGAGATCGATTTGACAGAAATGGAAACTGACCTGACTGTTGAGCAAGCATTCGAATTGTCTGATGCTTCTGCTGAACGTTCAGCTGCTGGTTGTTCGATCACGCTTTCTGAAGAGAAAGTTGCTGAATACCTTCGTTCAAACATCACTATGCTTAAGTGGATGATTTCTGAAGGTTATGGCGATGCGCGTACAATGGCTCGTCGTGTTGAGAACATGGAAAAATGGTTAGCGAATCCATCACTGCTTAAAGCGGATGCGGATGCTGAATACACGAAAGTGTATGAAATCGATCTAGCTGACATTAAAGAACCTGTTCTTTGCTGCCCGAACGATCCAGATGATGCAAAACTTCTTTCTGACGTTCAAGGCGTGAAAATTGACGAAGTATTCGTTGGTTCTTGTATGACAAACATTGGTCACTTCCGTGCGACTGGTAAATTGTTAGAGAAAGTTCCAGGTGGTGCATTGTCAACTCGTTTGTGGATTGCTCCGCCAACGCGTATGGACGAACATCAGTTGATGGAAGAAGGTTTCTATAATATTTATGGTAAAGCTGGCGCGCGTACTGAAATGCCAGGTTGTTCATTATGTATGGGTAACCAGGCACGTGTAGCTCCGAACACGACTTGTGTATCGACTTCTACTCGTAACTTCCCGAACCGTTTAGGTCAAGGTGCTAACGTTTACTTGGCTTCTGCTGAACTTGCTTCTGTTGCTGCTGTATTGGGTAAATTACCTTCTCCAGAAGAATACCAACAGTACGCAGCTCAAATTGACAGCATGTCAGCTGACATCTATCAATACTTAAGCTTCGACAAGATGAGCGAATATACTAACGCTGCTAAAGACGTTGATACGAAGAAAATTGCTGCTGCTCAGTTGACTTAATATTAAGTTGATTAAAAAGTAGTTTAAAATAAGGGCTGATTGATCAGCCCTTATTTTTTACGAAAAGAAGAATTAAATTCTATTTGAGCGATGTGAATGGAAAGGTTAATAGATCCAGATTATTTAAATGCTAATCAAGGTGTCTTAGCTTTACTAATATTTTTATTTGGTATGGCAGTGACAGTTGTTAGTATAGTTGTAAAATATTTTAATAATAAACCTAAATTTAAAATTACTACTATTGAAGGTCCAACTTTTACTTGTACTTTTGAAACAGGAAATGTTTTTAATGGGCATCAAGCTCATATAACAGCAGTGGCTCTTTATTTAGATATAAAGAATGTTGGTAAATTACCTTGTGGTATAGATAAGATTTTCATTGGGTATAAATGGAATATAATCCCTTTTAGTTTTAATTGGCTTAAATATCGTTTCTTGGGTTGGTTTTGGCTAAAAGAGCAGGTAATAGCTTTAGATGATTTTCAAGTCAAAATTGGTGATAAAATTAAGGTATATCCATTTTTAACTCAGTTAAATACGCTTTCTCCTGCCAAAGTAGAAAAATATATAGAAGTAGGAAAAGGGGCGAATTCAAACATGAGGTGCGACAGTTTCAAAAGCCTTATGATAATCAACAAGCTGAGCAAATTTCTCTAATGGTGTAAGCCAATCTAACGCTTTTCTAGGGCGAGTATTCAGTGACATGGCAACTTGATTTAAATAATGCTGATCTGCCTGGTTTAAATCAATCCCTTTAGGTAAATATTGCCTAATTAAACCATTCATATTTTCGCATGTGCCTTTCTGCCATGGCGAATGTGGGTCACAGAAATATACATCTATGCCTAAATCTTCTTCGAGGATTT